>JAJXSV010000391.1 GCA_021784375.1 Actinomycetes bacterium
GACGTCGACCATGCTGACGACGGCCCACTTGATCACCTTCTGGCCCTGCATGCGCAGCTTCGGGAAGTCGAATTCCCCGGTCTGCTCGAAGTGATTGCGCAACTCGATCATGTTCGGCTGCATGACGATGGCGTCGAACTCGGAACCGTCTGCACCCCAGACCGTGGGCCCGATGCCCGGCTGCTGCGCGGGGCCCATGAGGAAGGCGCCTGCGCCGTCAGCGAAGATGAACGCGGTGCCGCGGTCCGACATGTCGGTCCAGTCCGAGAGCTTCTCGACACCGATGACGAGCACGTAGTCGCTCTCGCCCGCGCTGATCAGGCCATTGGCCAGGCCCAGGCCGTAGGGGAAGCCCGCGCAGGCCGCGGAGATGTCGAAGGCTCCAGCGTTCTTCGCGCCCAGCCGATCCTGTACGAGCACGGCCGCACTCGGTGTCTGGTAGGGGTGCGAGATGGTGGACACGATGATGGTGCCGAGCCGGTCCGCGCCGATGCCGGCGTACGCCAACGCCTTGCTGCCCGCGTCCACTGCCATGTCGATGACGTCGACGTCCGCCGGTGCCCAGGTCCGCTGCTTGATGCCGGTGCGCTCCTGGATCCACTGGTCCGAGGAGTCGATGGGACCGACGATCTCGTCGTTCGTGACCACGTGGGTGGCGCGGTGGACGCCGAGGCCGATGATCTCGCTGTGGCGAAGCGGACGGGCGGCGATGTTCGTCACGAGTAGCGTTCCTCCGCGATTGGGTGCAGGCGCAGCAATGGCTGACCGGGAGACACGGGGTCGCCGTCGGTCACGAGCCATTCGATCACCGCACCACCGTATTCGGCAATGACCGGTCGCTCCTCGGACAGGTTGACGACGGCACCGACCATCGTCTGGCGCTCGAGGATGACGCCCTCATCGAGCCCCTCGGTGACGTGGATGGTGCCCTTGCCGGGGCTGACCACGAGCCGCCATGCCGGCTGGGCGTCGAGGAGGTTGGTCTCCGCGTGCTCCGCCACGAAGGCGCGGGCGCCCTCGAGGTCGTCGGGGGACTTGAAGGAGAAGGTGGCGATGCCCGGGAGGGCGCGCTTGATGAGCCCCGTGAGGGTGCCGGCCGGCGGCAGCTCCAGGATGCCGGTGGCGCCGAGGTCGGCAAAGGTCTGCATGCAGAGGTCCCAGCGCACCGGGCTCGACACCTGCGACACCAACCGCTTCAGCACCTCGCGGCCGCTGGACACGATCTGGCCGTCCGCGTTCGAGACGAGCGCCACCCGGGGGTCGTGCGTGGACACGGCCCGCGCCAGCTTGCCCAACGCATCACGCGCCGGCTGCATGTGCGAGGTGTGGAAGGCCCCGGCCACGGACAGCGGGCGCACCTTGGCCTTGACCGGCGGATCCGCCTCGAAGGCGGCGAGTTGCTCGACCGTCCCAGCAGCGACGATCTGACCGGCGCCGTTGTCGTTGGCCGGCGTGAGCCCGTGCTTTGCGATCGCAGCGAGCACTTCCTCCCGGTCGCCACCGAGCACAGCGACCATGCCGGTCCGGCTGACGGCGGCCGCCTTGGCCATGGCGCGCGCCCGTTCGCGGACGAAGACCATGGCCTGCTCCGCACTCAGCACGCCCGTGGCGGCTGCAGCCGTGACCTCACCGACGCTGTGGCCCCCGCCGGCACCGAGCACGCTGAAGGCGTCGGCCGGGTGGGGGAAGAGCTCGAGCGCGGCAACCAGGCCGGTGGCCACGATGAGGGGCTGGGCGACCGCGGTGTCGCGAATGGTGTCTGCATCCGAGGTGGTGCCGTGCGCGCGGAGATCCATGTCGGCGACGGTGCCGAGCCAGTCGAGGCGGTCACCGAAGTACGGCAGCTCCAACCAGGGCGTGAGCATTCCGGGGGTCTGGGCGCCCTGACCGGGCGCGACGATGACGAGCACCGGCAAAGCCTGACTGGTTACCGGGGGGTCGCCAAATCGAACGCGCCGGTAATGCAGCTCATTGCCGCACGAACAGTGCGTACGGGCCCTCGTGCCCATCCGCCTTCCAGGCGGTGCTCCCACGGAGTTGCGCGGCCAGACCACTGGCACTGGGGATGAGCGCACACTGTGCGGAGGTCACCGCCTGCGTGAGCGGCAACTGCCCGTCCAGGCCCAGGGTCGCCCGCGTCAGGAGGTCCGTGCCGTAGATGTCGTTGCGCGAATCGAGGGACACCCGCACATCGGGCCGGGCCATGATGACGTAGCCACCCAACAGGTAGGGGTTCAGCAGGGCGCAGCCGGCCGGGATCCTGGCCACCAGTGCCGTCGGGTACAGGTCCGGGTTGGGACGTCCGATGTGTGTGGCGCTCGGCAGGGCAACGAGGGTCACGGCCACCATGCCGATGATGGCCGGAGGCAGGAAGATGACGCGATGGCGCTGCACGAAGAGGCGAGCACGCGACTGCGAGGCCGCTGCGGCGAGCATGGGGATGGCGAGCAGCACCAGCACCGGGAGTGCCTGCACCACGAAGAGGGCGGCGATGAACGAGGTGCTCAGGCCAGCCGTGAAGGCCAGGTCATTGCGTCGCATCGCAAACACGAGGGCCAGCAGCCCGATGGCGAGCGAGAGCAGGGTGGTCGGATCGGCCGGGTTCGCGCGCTGCCACTCGTCGATGAGCTGGGTGGACGAGCCGGCGACTGCCGCGGGCTGCTGGAAGAGTCCGAGGCCGTAGGGGTTGAGCAGCGTTCCGAGGGCAGCGGGCACGATCGCCATCCAGGCGACCACCTGGCGGTATCGATCCCGGGACAGCACCAGGCTCACCACGGCGAACGCGAGCACCATGGCCAGGCCGAGCAGTGAGCCGCTGTGCAGGTTCGTCCACACCACCATGAGCAGGCCGATCCAGATGATGACGACCGCCGGTTCGTCGGTGAGCTGCGAGCG
>JAJXSV010000392.1 GCA_021784375.1 Actinomycetes bacterium
GCCGACAAAGGTGGAACGCCAACTCCTCCTCCATGGCCTTCACCGTGGAATAGGTGGAGTTGGGTCGCACCCGGTACTCCTCATCGAGCGGCAGGTACGGCGGCTCCTCGTCGAAGGGCAGGCCCAGCACCGTCTCGCTCGACGCCCACACCAAGTTGCGCACACCGGCCGCGATGGCAGCGGTGAAGACGTTGTAGGTGCTCAACATGTTGTTACGGAAAGTCGCGGAATTGGGGAGCAGACCGGGCGCGGGAATGGCCGCCAGATGGACAACGGCATCGACAGTGGCGAAGCGATCATCGACGCCCATGAACATGGACATCACCTGACCGTGATCTGTGAGATCCACCTTCAGGAACTGCTGCGCGCCTTGGTGCCGGCGCTCCTGGTCGACGCTCACCACCTGGTAGCCCTGTGCCAACAGGTCCGCCACCACCACGGCACCGAGGCGACCCTCACCGCCGGTGACCAACACCCTGCCGCTGTTCGCAATACGCATGCCTTCAGGCTAGCCGCTGCGGTATCGGCGCAGTCGGGCCGTCGGGCCCGTCGTCCTGCACAGGCAACCACACCGGCCTGCGCTAATATCTACGAGTCACTTGTAGAAAAGAGTTCGTCATGACCGACCTGCACCTCACCGATGCCACGCGCTGCAACTGCGGCCACGATCACGCCGAGGAGATCGAGCTCGATGCCCGTCTCATCCCGCATGCGGTGCGTCACGCCGCCATCTTCGGAGCTCTCGAGGCCCTGCCGTCCGGCGGCTCACTCGTGCTCATCGCACCCCACAATCCCTTGCCGCTGCTCGCGCAGTTGGAGGAGCGCCAGCCCGCTGCCTTCGCTCGTGAGTATGTGCAGGAGGGCCCCGAGGCATGGAAGATCCGACTGACGCGCGCCTGAGCCAGCTGGCCGACCCCACGCCCGCAGGCCGCGCTCGACTCGCGGTCCTGCGTGGCTTGAGGGCACAGGCGCTGAGCGTCCACGAGCTCGCATCGGCACTGGGGCTGCATG
The DNA here is from genome assembly GCA_021784375.1 of Actinomycetes bacterium. Next base: position 1,012 of record JAJXSV010000392.1, read on the forward strand.
AGAACACGGTGCGCTTCCACATCGCGCGGCTCGCCGAAGACGGGCTGATCTCCGTCGTGCCCGCCGCAAGTACAACTGCGGCGGCCGGTCGCGGCCGGCCACCGTTGCGCTACCGCGCCACCGAAAAGGCGCGCGATGAGGGCGCTCGCAGTTACCGCCTGCTCGCCGGGCTGCTGCTGCGGCGTCTCGGCCAAGGCCGTGGAGCAATCCGTCAGGCCTATGACGCGGGTGTGGAGTGGGGGAGCAGCATCGATGTGCCGCCACGACGTCGTGCGCGCGCACAGGTGCAGTCACTCGTGGAGGTGCTCGCAGCCATCGGCTTCGAGCCGGATACGGATCATGCCGGCGTGGGCGAGATCGCCCTGCGCCACTGCCCCTTCCTGGAACTGGTGGAAACCGACGCGCCACTTGTATGTGCGATCCACCACGGACTGCTCACCGGGGTGGCCCGGCGTGCCGGTGGAGGCGTGCAGGTGACGGCGCTGCAGCCCTTTGTGCAGCCCAACGTCTGTCGTGTGACCTACCAGTTGGTGGGCGCTCAGTAAGCCGGCCTCCTGCGGCCAAGGCATCAGAAAAGGTGAAGGCGGGCTCCTGTGCTGAAGAGGAGCCCGCCTTCGTTCGGACAGCGGGAGTGAGGTTGGGGGCGACTCACTCCGTCGCGTTAATCGTCCGAACCAGATTGGTTGTTGTCCTGCGAACCCTGGTCGGTGCTGTTCGCAGCTCCGGAGGACACGGCCACTGAATCCTCTGAGTCGTCGCCGCTCATGGAGTCGTCGCCCTGCTCGTTGTCATCGCCCTGGATGCCGGCGTTGATGGAGGCAAGGGGTGCGGGCGAAGCGTTGCTGGGGCTCAGCGGCGCCGGCGTGGTTGCGGTGGGCGTGGGTGCCGGCGTGGTTGCGGCTGGGGTGGGTGCCGGCGTGGTTGCGGTCGGCGTGGGGGTGGGTGTGGGCGTCGGTGTGGTCACGACGTCAGCAGCCAGGTGGCTGGTGGCCGGAGTGGCGGAGAAACTGCCCGACACTGCGGAGGCCACGGCGATGCCGCCACCCAGGGTGAGGGCGAGTGCTGCTCCTAGAGCGACGATCCGTGCGTTCATCATGTTGGCGCTCCTTCATTCATTGCCGGCGTTGGTTGCCGGCTTGGTATGAACTATGCGCCGTGGCGTCTTGGCGCACACCCAGCAAGGGGTTAAGTGCGGGGAAAGTCCTGCTGTGCCTTGGATGTGAGCCGCAGGCGCGCTAGCGGCGACGAACGGCGCGGCCCGCGGCCAGCACGCCGACGGCCATGCCCAAGAGGAACAGCGGCCACGGAAAGACCCTCGGCACGCCACCGCCAAGCACGGTGCGGGCGTTCCAGAGGAAGGCCCACAGCGTCAGCACGCCACCGAACAGCAGCCCTGCCAGTTGCGCGCGTGTCAGGTGCGCGTGGCGTCCGTCATGATCCATGCGGGCCACCGTCAGGCCGAAGCCGATCAGTGCCGCACTCACCGCGAGGGGCGTCCACACCGGTCCCGCCCAGGGGGCCGGGATGAGGAAGAGCAGGTCCCAGGTGCCGAGCGCATGCGGCCAATCGATGAAGACGCGCAGCCACGCGTAGTAGGCGATGTCCCAGACGCCGAAGGCGACGGCTGTCCAGGCCAGCTGGCCCAGGGCGCTGTGCCCGAGCAGCCAGCCCAGGGCCCAGAGCATCACCAAGGTGGCCAGCTCGCGTCCCACCTCGATGGCGGCGAAGCCACCGAGCGTGGAGGCGTCCCGTACCGGGAAGAGCTGCGCCGGCGTGATCCCGAGGGCCCGCTGCAGATAGGCCACGCAGGCCGACTCCAAGTAGGCCATGGCCACGGCGAAGACCATGACGACCACAGCCCTGCCGCCGAAACCCGGGTTCCG
>JAJXSV010000393.1 GCA_021784375.1 Actinomycetes bacterium
ACCAGGCGGCCCGGTGAAGAGCCAGGCGTGCGTCATGCCGGGACCGGCAGGGGTCTCCTGCGCGTCGGCGACGGCACGCTGCAGCAGCTGCACGGTGTCGGCCTGGCCGACCAGCCGCTCCCAGATGCTCATGCGTGCAGCGCCAGAAGTTCATCAACCCGGCTGCGCACGGAATCGGCGATGGCGTCGATGGTCTGCTCGGCGCTGATGAGGAAGTAGTGGCTGGGATCGCTGGCGGCCATCTGCAGGTAGTAGTCGCGGATGCGTTCGTGCATCTCGCGCGGAGCCAACTCCAGACGATCGGGAGTGCCGACCCGCTCCAGACCGAAATGCGCCGGCACGTCGAGCACGATGGTGAGGTCGGGTCGCAGGCCCTCGGTGGCCCAGAGATTGAGGTCACGCACCTGGCCGGCTCCCAGACCGCGGCCCAGCCCCTGGTAGATGATCGAGGAGTCCATGTACCGGTCGGAGACCACGATCTCGCCGCGCTGCAGCGCGGGGCGCACCACGTGGTGCACGTGCTCAGCCCGCGACGCGGCATAGAGCAGGGCTTCGGCCCGGTCACTGAGCTCGAGGTTCTGGGGGTCGAGGATGAGCTGGCGGATCTTCTCGGCGATGCGGGTGCCTCCCGGCTCACGGGTGGCGATGACGGTGCGGCCACTGGTGCGCAGGGCCTCGACCAGGCGAGCGGCCTGCGTGGACTTGCCACTGCCGTCGCCGCCCTCGAACACGATGAAGAGCCCGCTCATGGCAGCAGCCTAAGTGAGGGGTGTGACTGCAACCCGCGTAGCGGGCTTGGCCCAGCCGCAGCACCGCAGCAGGGCAGTGGAAGCTGCTGGTCTGACGTCCGCCAAAGAGCCGACGCAAAGTCATTCCCCCGCAGGGACTGCCCGCACTACCGTGAGCGGGTGAGTCGGCACCGCGGGGGAGTGCCGACTTTCTTCTGCAGGGCCGGATCCGCCAACCGGTCCTCAACATGACGGAGCCCCACCGGGGTGGGGCTCCGTTTCCGTGCCGCGCCGGGCTCGGACACCTTCAATCAGTTGGCGTCCTGATGACCGGGCTCGGTGGCGTTCGCGTCCGGGCCCTGGTTGGGACCGTCTGCCGCGGTTGCCGATTCGGTGCTGGATTCGGAGTCAACTTCTCCGGCTGTGGCCGCGTCCTGATGACCGGGCTCAGTGGCATTGACATCCGGGCCCTGGTTGGCACCGTCCACTGTGGTCGCTGCTTCGGCTTCCAGTGTGGTGCTTTCGCTACCGACGGCGTCCGGCGTGGTTGCGGACTGCGCGTCCGCGGCGATGCTGTTCGCATTCGACGCCGCATTGCCGGAGCCGACGGCTGCCATGGCGATGCCGGAGCCGGCGAAGAGGACGAGGCCGCTAGCGGCCACGCCAGCGATGATGCGCTGCTTGCGCGTGAGGTCCATGATCGTGCCTTCCTATCCGTCGAGCACCCGATGTGCTCGACCTGGTGCAAGCGTGCCCAGCAAGCACTGAGAGATCCCTGAAGAACGCTGAGGGCCCGCTGAGACCGGAGGCGCCGATGCCATCGGCTCCGTATGCTCGGCGCATGCGCAGGCCCGCGATACTCGAAACCCGTTGGCAACGCTTGGGTCTTCGAGCCCGGTCGACGGCTGTCGCAGCAGCCACACTGGGCGTGGTCCTGGTCATCATGGGTGCGACCATGTCCATGGTGCTGAACGCGATGCTGGTGAACTCCACGCGTCAGGCCGTGTCGCTTCGCGCACATGACATCGCGACCCAGGTGGCTGCCAAGGGCATCACCTCGGTGCAGGCAGTGCTGCAGGCGTCCAGTAACGATCAGACGGTCATCCAGGTGGTGGAAGCCAACGGCCACGTGCTGGCCTCGACCGCTGCTGCACTCGGTGAAACCGCGATGCTGGGGGGCCTTGATCCGGCAGTCCGCACCTTCACCACGCAACGCGCCCTGCCCTTCATCGACAACACGAACTACATGCTGGCGGCAGAACGCGTGACAGGCACCTCCAGCGTGTTCGTGATCACTGCGCAATCGCTGGCCCCCGTGCAGACCACCTTGCAGGTCATCAATCTGGGGTTGCTGGTGGCCCTGCCGTTGCTGCTCCTCTTCACCGGCTGGGCCACCTGGCATGCGGTGGGTCGAACCCTGCGCAGTATCGATGAGATCCGTGAGCGCGTCGACCGCATCGGCGCCCAGCAACTGCACGAGCGCATCGCCGTGCCGATGGCGGAGGATGAGGTCGCACGATTGGCTCGCACCATGAACGCGATGCTGGAGCGCCTCGACGCCTCCGCACGTGCACAGCGTCGATTCATCGCCGATGCCAGCCACGAACTGCGCAGCCCACTGACCTCCATGCGGACCAGCCTCGACGTGGAGCAGGCCACCGCAGCCACCGTACCGCCGGTGTTCCCGGTGCTGGGTGACGAGCTTGACCGCATGACGCGCTTGGTGCATGACCTGCTGCTCCTGGCAAAGGCAGATGAGCGAGCGCTGCTGCTGCGTCAGGCGGACGTGGATCTTGATGATCTCGTGGGAGGTGAGGTGAAGCGGCTCCGGCACCAATCGACGCTGGCAGTGACCTCATCGATCACGCCCGTGCGTATCGTCGGTGACCCCGATCGGCTGGCGCAGGCACTGCGCAACCTCACCGACAACGCGCAACGACACGCCCGCAGCCGCATCGATATCGCCCTGACCACCACGGCCAACGAGGTGCAGGTCACCGTGGATGACGATGGTGAGGGTGTACCGGAGAACGAGCGGGAGCGGATTTTCGAACGCTTCGTCCGGCTCGATGATCACCGCGCCCGCAGTGCCGGGGGTTCCGGACTGGGGCTGGCCATAGTCCGCGAGATCGTGCTGGCCCATGGCGGTCGGGTGC
>JAJXSV010000394.1 GCA_021784375.1 Actinomycetes bacterium
GACGAGGTGCGCAAGTGCTACCGCTGGTTCACGGTCGATGAGTTCCAGGACGTCAATCCACTGCAGCATCGCCTGCTCCGGCTGTGGCTGGGCGAGCGCGACGACATATGCGTCGTCGGTGATCCGGCGCAGACCATCTACACCTTTGCCGGTGCAGATCCCAAGTTCCTCGAGGACTTCCCGCGAACCTGGCCCCAGGCCACCGTCATCACATTGGCGCGCACCTATCGCTGCACACCTGAGATCGCTGCTGTGGCCAACCGTGTCATGGTCGGCACCCGCCACCACCTGCAGTTGCGATCGCAGCAGCCATCGGGTGTGAAACCGCTGGTGCAGGCCTATGACGATGAGCTGGCGGAAGCCGAGGGCGTGGCCGACACCATCAAGGCCTGGATTGACGGCGGTATCAGTGCGCGGGAGATCGCCGTGCTCTACCGCACCAATGCACAGTCCGAGGCATTCGAGCATGCCTTGACCGAGCGGGGCCTTGCCTACACCGTGCGTGGCTCGGAGCGCTTCTTCGAACGTGGTGAGATCCGACGCGCCATCACCTTGCTACGCGGTCAGGCGCTGGCCGATCCCACCGTGCCCGTGGTCGAAACGGTTCGCGACATCGTGTCCGGCCTGGGATGGAATGCCCACCATCAGCCTGGCGGTGCCGCAACCCGTGAGGTATGGGAGGCCTACCTGGCGCTCGTCACACTGGCGGAGGACTTGGTGCGCCAACAACCGGGGGCCACGCTCGCCGAATTGGTGACATTGTTGGATCGCCGGGCCGAGCAACAGCACGCACCCACCATCGACGGGGTGACGTTGGCCAGCCTGCACGCGGCCAAGGGTCTGGAGTGGAAGTGTGTCATCATCGCTGGCTGCTCCGAGGGCCTGCTGCCGCTCTCCATGGCTGAGGGCTATGAAGCAGTGGAGGAGGAACGGCGCCTGTTCTACGTCGGTGTCACCCGTGCCTCCACGGCACTGGTGCTCAGCTTTGCGCGCGCCCGCTCAGCCAGCACGCGCAGTGCACGGCAGCCCTCCCGCTTTCTCGCGGCCGTTGAGCAGCCGCTCAGTGCCAGTGGTGCTGCGGCGGCCAGTGTCCGGCACGGCGCAGCACGGCGCGAACGCCTGCGCAGCGGGCCGGCCAAGTGCCGGGTCTGCGGAGTCGCCCTTGTCACCGGCGTCGAGCGCACACTCGGCCGCTGCGCATCGCATCCCAGCACGGCCGATGAGGGCTTGTACGAGAAGCTGGTGGCGTGGCGTTCGGCCGAGTCGCGCACCCGCTCCGTGCCTGCCTTCGTCATCTTCACCGATGCCACGCTTCGCGCCATCGCAGAGACCAAGCCCAGCACCGAGAGTGAGTTGCTGCGGATCAGTGGTGTCGGTGTGCGCAAGCTCGCAGACTTCGGTGATGCCGTGCTGGAACTGGTGTGTGGTTAGGCCGCAGCAGCGGCCCGCCACTGGCAGGGACAATCCGGATGCACCTGCCAACTGCGTCGTCTGATCACCCATTCGCGGCGGTCCATGTGCAATGTGGTGTTCACGAGTGATGTGGGGTCATCGCTGTCGATGACACGCAGCACCTGGGATGCCGTCTCGCTGGCCACCCACATCGCGAATTGGCTGTCAACCGGTGCCAGGGAGCGCCGGGATTGATCAAACTGTGCGAGTAGGCGCGGCCATTCGGGGTCGGCGTCACTGCGGTGCAACTCCATGCACGACCAGCACACGCTGTGGCCGGGCAGGGTGAGCGGACCGATGACCGCATGGCGGCTGCCGGTGAGCACGCGAAGATAGGGGAGCCCGGCCTCCTGGTAGGCCACCTCCTCCGAGGGATCGAACTGGGCATCGCAGGCGATTATGAGTGGTCGCCGGATCTCGGCATGGCCGTGCGTGCGGATGCGCTGCAGGTGCCGACGCATGGCGACTGTGGGTGCAGTGCCCACATCCTCCAGTTGCGGGCCGAAGGCTCCGATGTCGCGCAGGCTGAGTGCACGCCGGGACAGTCGTTGTGCACGCACCTGCAACGACCCCACGTGTGCCGCACCCAGCACCTCCAGCAGCGCGTGAGCGACACGGTTGGCACCATCGATCCAGATGTGGTGCTCCTGGCGACGCCGGAAGCCGTCGGTGGCACCGCTCAGCGCCAGCGCGTCAAGGTCCTGTCCCAGGACGGCGCGCTGCTCGCTGCTCAGCTGGGCGGTGAGCGAGGGCTCTGCCGCGTGCAGGCTCAGCAGCCCCGATGCCTGGAGCGCGTCCAGCAGTTCGCGGGCGGAGTCCTCGGTGAGTCCGGGCGCCTCCTTCAGGAGTTGTTCGAGGTTGCGCGAGCCATCGCAACTGCGCAGCCAGCGCAGGATGCCGGGTTTGGCGTTTCCGATGAGCACCTGGGATTGCGGTGCGGCGGGGTCCTCGACAATCAGGTGGTCCGCGTCGAGCCAGGCCAGCAGGGTGTGGGGTGCAAGCAGGGGGATGTCCATGGGGATGATCTTCGGGCGGGAGGGCCTGTGGATATTGGGCGATTTCGGAGAATCGCTGAGGAGAAATCGTCACAAAACGGATAAATCACCAGTTCGGGCGGCGTTGCGTGCCGGAGCTGCCCTGAACACCGGATACGGTGTGCGCGTCCGATCGGACACCAGCCGACCCGTCGGCTACATCGCACCGTGAGGTGCAAACGAACGCGCCACGCGCATCCGACCGCCGGTCGGAAGGCGACGGCGCAGGAACGAGGAGGTAGCCATGGCAGAAGCGTTTGAGGGCGAGGCCTACTGCGTGAAGTGCAAGGCCAAGAGGTCCCCGATCGAGCGCCGCGTCGAGGAGACGAACGGACGCCGTATGGGCAAGGGCAAGTGCCCGGTGTGCGGCACCACAGTGGTGCGCATTCTCGG
>JAJXSV010000395.1 GCA_021784375.1 Actinomycetes bacterium
CGGCTCGAACAGCGTGTTGCCGAAGCGGAAGACCAGGATGTCCTCGACGGACTCCTTGCCCAGATAGTGGTCGATACGGAAGATCTGGTCCTCGGGCAGCATGCGCTCGAGTGATGCCTGCAGTTCCAGCGCACTCTTCAGATCGCGCCCGAAGGGCTTCTCCACGACCACACGCGAGTTGGCAGTGCACCCGGCCAGAGCCAAACCCCGCGTCACCTGCTCGAACAGCGCCGGAGGAATGGCCAGATAGAAGACGGCACTCTCCTTGCCCTGCAGGGCGGCAGCTATGTCAACGTAGACATGCGCGTCTTCATAGTCACCGACGACGAGCGAGAGCTCGCTGAGCAGCTTGGCCAGGACACCTTCATCCACGTCACTGACGGAGGCGCGGATGGCAGCTTCCGCGTTGTCGAGGAACTGCTTCTGATCCCACCGTGAGGACGCAACACCTATGACGTCAACGCCCAGTTCGCCGTTCTTCTCCATGTGATAGAGAGCCGGAAACAGTTTCTTCTTGGCCAAATCGCCGGTGGCACCGAACAGCACCAAGGCATCTGCACGCTCTTTCATCATCACGTCTCGCGTTCTCGGCCCATTGCCGCATCGGTACTTCTGAACAAACGTCTCGCGTAGATGCAACCATTCCCTAGTGCAGGTCGGTGATCACCTGAAGTGGCGTGATTGCCGCCAGTTGCACTGCCGGCAACTCGCCGTCGGCTTGCTCCATGCGGCGCAAGGCTTCACGCTTCGACTCGCCAAGCACCAGTACGAAGCATCGCAGGGTATGGGCCAGCCGTGCCAGGGAGATGGTGGTGCGAAGCGCCGGCAGTTTAGGCGAGGCAGATTCCGCGTACACCACAGCTCTTGGTTGCACATGACGGGGGAACACCGAAGCCACATGGCCATCCTCGCCCGCGCTCAGGACCACAGCATCGAAGGGTCGTTCAGCAAGTGAGGTCATCAGGTCGTTGGCGTAGGACGTGGCACTGGCCTCCAACCCGGCCTGCGATGGCGTGGCATGTCGGTGCACGATCAGCAACGGCCATGCCTCGCCCAGCGCCTCAATGATGGCGGTGTCATTGCGATCTGCATGATCGAATTCCACGAAGCGCTCATCAGCGATCCAGATGTGCAGGGGCTGGGGGAAGCCGGCAGGGAATTCACGACGGAGGCCACCTGCAAGTGCTGACCCCGAACGGCCGCCACTCAGCACCACATGCGCCGCCCGGGCTTCGGCCCAGGCCGCGCGAATGCCGTGCGCCACCTCGCTTGTCACCTGGGCAATGGCGGCTGCAGCCGGCTCGATGTGTCGGACTTCCATACCGGCAGTCTGCCGCGAAAGCGTGGTCCTGCAGCCGGTCTGACGGATTTCCCGCAGTTCCGAACAATGCCCTAAACTTCCCCCGCTGTGCTTACGGGCACTGCGCCGCCTTAGCTCAGTCGGTAGAGCGTCTCACTCGTAATGAGAAGGTCTGGAGTTCGATTCTCCAAGGCGGCTCCACACATCGCCGCGAGTAGGCGGCTTCTCATTCCCCTGGCACAGCTGCCCGATGGGATAGCCGCCAGCAACTTCACTAGCTGTTCTGCCCAGCGGGGGTAGCGACACTGGTGGCGTCGATCGCGCGTTCCAGTGCCGCAGTGCTGACGGAGCCGCTGATCCAGGCGGCGATCCGGCCTTTGGCATCGAGCACCAGGGTGAAGGGCAACACCCCGTGGGGCACCGTCGTCAGCGACGACTGCAGCACGGCGCGCTCGTCGAAGATCACCGGGAAGGAACTGGGGTTGCCGGCCAGGAATGCCTGCGCTGCATCTTTCCGGTCCATGGTGTCCACGGCGTAGAACTTGACCTGGGGCCGCGAAGCTGCGGCCGCCTGGATGGCCTTCCACTCGGCGATGCAGTTGGGGCACCAGGAGGCCCAGAAGTTCACGACGGTGACGTTGCCGGCCAGCGCCCCGGTGGACCAGGTGCCACCCGAGAAGATGGGACCGGACCAGGCGGGCAACACCACGCGCTTGTCCGCCGGCACCAGATTGAACTCACCCACGGCCGGCGTCGCCACCATGCTGGGCTTCGGCATGGGCTTCGGCGCAGGCTTCTTGGTTGCCTTGGGCTTGACCTTCCTGGTCGCCTTGGCCTTCTTCTTGTGCACGGGCTTCTTGACCGTGGGTTTCGGCGAGGGCTTGGGTGCCGGTGAAGCTGTGGCCACGGCCATCACGCTGGCTTCAGCACTGCTTGCCGAGAGGCCGCCGCCCGCCAGCGCCAGCGCCACCAGCCCGGCAGCAACCACGGTATTTGACTTGCTCATGCGATCGAGCCTAGCCAGCGTGCACCTCCCCAATCAGTTCAGAAGGTCCCCAATCAGTGCACCGCGCGTGAGCGGCAGCCGGGACCCACCGTCGGCTCTCTGCTTAACGGCCAGCGTCTGGAAGATGGTGATCCTGCCGCGCTCGAACATTGCTGCAGAGCCGGCCATGTACAGCCACCAGATGCGCGCACGCTGGTCGCTGGTCGCGCGCACCGCCTCGTCCCAGTTGTGGCGAAGGTTGCCCACCCAGGCGCGCAGGGTCAGCGCGTAGTGCTCGCGCAGGCCCTCGACGTCGCGCACCTCGAAACCGGCGCCCTCAAGGGCCTGCAGCGTGTCGCTGAGGGTGAGCAGCTCTCCGTCGGGGAACACATAGCGATCTATGAAGGTGCGGCCGTCGCGCAACAAAGAATGCTTGTCCTTGGGCGGCGGCGCCACCGAGGCGATGGCGTGATTCAACAAACGACCGCCCGGGGCCAGCAACCGAGCCAGCTGCGAGGCGTAGGTGGCCATGTTCTGCGAGCCCACATGCTCCGCGATGCCCACACTGGCGATGGCGTCGAAGGGGCCAT
>JAJXSV010000396.1 GCA_021784375.1 Actinomycetes bacterium
GCCCTTCGTCAACGACTGCTGATGGCCGCGACCTGTCCCACGACAGCGAATGCTCAAGGTCAGCTGGCTGCCATATTGCTGCCATTGCGGTGGCGCGCTGGGACTATTCCGATAGGGGCAAAGCCTGGCATTGATGCTCTCGCGACCCGGTCATTTGATGCCCAGTGAAGGCTTGCAGGCACCGGCCTTGTACCTGCGCATCCAAGGCGCGCGCGCAGGCGGATGCAATCGGCTAACGCCCTGCGAGGCTTTGGTTCAACAGTGCGGCCAGCCTCGCTCCCGCCGCGGCCAATTGCTGCACGAGCACAGCGCGAGCATCCTGTGCGAAATCGCCACCAAGCTTGTGGCCTGCAGGATAGAACCCCTCTGCGCTCACGACGCGACACGACTCCTCGGCCCAGGCATGTGCGCCGAGACTTGCGTCGGTGCGATGCGTTGAGGCCTCAACCGCTGCTCGCAGTGACGCAACACCTCCTGGCCATTGCTTGATGAGACCGCTATCCCAGAGCGCATGCAGGTTCGTGCCACGGCCGTAGGCCTGCAGTTGGTAGGTATTGCCACCACGATCGTCCGCAAAGCCGGCGTGCAGTGGTTGGTGGACGTCGGCAACGAAGTGAACGACGTACTTCAATGCCTTGAGTCGCTCGTCGTCAGGCGCCCTGGATGCCAGCACCGCGGTCCGTCGCGTGATCGCGCCGACGACGCAGGAGCCCTGCAAGCAAGTTCGGTCGGGCTCGTACTTGCAGTTCGAGTCACGCGGAAAATTGACCCAGTGCCAGTGTGCTGTGGACGGCGAACGAACTTCGTCCGCCCACGTCGAAACTGACTCCAGCGTGGCACCCTGTTCGAGTGCCAGCAATCGGTCGATCTCAACCCTCGCCGCCACCGACAACTGCCTCTCCGCGACCTCGGCGATCAGGCGGTGGCCTTCAGCTCCCCACGCGGACGCAGCCGTGTGCATCCCGGCCATCACGGCGAACAACAGGAAGCTGGCAAGCGCGCGAACGCTGGCTACGCGCGCTCGAAGACACCATTGTTCCCACTTCATTCGACAGATCATCCGGTTCCTGCCCCGCCCACGTAGGGCCTGTTTCAGCGCTGCTGCAGCGCCGCAATTATCGGAGCGAGGTCCGCGGCGACTGCTTCCTCAGCACTTTCCGAAACCGGCTGTCGTCCCAACTGCTCGACAACACGCTCCCCGATCACCTGGACGGCATGGGCGGCTTCTCGCGGCGGCAGCGATCTGGCCAGGACGGCCAGGACCATGCTCATGAAGTCGAGCCGCATGTTGATCGCGTCCAGTTGCTCCGCACTCATGGGTATCTCCGAGACCGGTACCTCACCGGCAATGGCGCCATGGTTTCTGGTACGGCACCGGCTGTCGCCCACCGTTGGCGTGCACCCGCACCTTCTGGGGGACCGATCCCTCCGGCGGGGGGCACCCCTTGGTGGGATGGGCGCTTCACCCTTCCACCCCCGCCCACACACCGCCCGCTACGGCTTCCACCTTCTCGAGCATCGCCTCACCTGCCGGTCTCGCCCAGGCAAGGAAGCAAGACCGCCCGCCCGGAACGCCGCTTCGCAGTGCGCAGGCCCGGGTGTCATCGCAGCCCTGCCGTGCCGCCTCGCCTTCGACGCACAGCCTGGTGAACACGTCCCCGCCTTCCCACTCCACGATCACGGTGTCGGCCATCGGAATGCCGAAGCCGGCGATGAGACGACGGTGGGCCGCAGGCATCAGGACTCCCAGCGCATCCCTCAGGCTGGCGCCGTCGTTGCGATCCCATCGCCGCATGTCGACCAGCAGCAACTGTGCGAGCTGGGCGTCCTCGCGGATGGCGGCCACCGCCAGCGCCCCGTCGCGGTTCGCCTGCGGCATCGAGGTCGGCGTCGGGCAGTGGAACCGCAGGTATCGGATGATGGGCTTCGACATGGGGAGCGCCTTCGCGACAGGACTCCATGTTCCGGCCGTGCGGCCCTGCATCAACCCGTCAGCCCGGCAGCAGTCGCCTGTGGCGCAGCCAATCGTCGAAGGACTCGTTCAGCCGGATCGCCGCGCGTGCCCGGGTCAGCGCCACGTACAGGATGTTGACTTCCTCCTGGTCGACCTGGTCCGGCCGCAGTTCGCACCCGTTCTCGAAGAAGCGCATGAAATCGTCGGCAAGCCAGACCTGCTCGAACTCCAGCCCCTTCGCCTTGTGGGCGGTGCAGAAGTAGATGCCGTCGAAGTCCGCCCAGGCGTGCTTGGGCACGTCGGTGTGACGCGACCGGATGTCCTCGATCAGGCGCGGGATCTGGTGGCCGTAGTCGCAGACCACACGCACCAGTTGCCTGAGTTCGGGTTCTTCGGAAGCCTCGGCGAGCCCGACCAGTTCGTCGAAGGAACCGAAGCTCCGCAGGTACGGATCGCGCATCAGGCCGCGCTCGCCGACCCACAGCCGATACGCGTCCAGCGCCTTCTCCAGCTTGTAGCCTTCCGTGCCGCCGACGAAGTGGAAGCGCCGGTTCAGATCGAGGAAGGCGACGGCTTCCTCGAAGACCACCGCGTTGGTGCGCGCGATGACGGCAAAGGCTTTGCCGGTGTCCACCGTGAACCGTGTCCGCTGCGGCGCGCCGGCGCCCACCAGCGGTTGATCGAAACCGTGCCTGAAGTGTCCCAGCAGCGCATTGGCCAGTTGCGCGATCCCACGCCCGAACCGGAAACTCCGCGTCAGCGGCAGTCGCTCATCGGCCTCGAAGAGGGTCAGCGCGTTGGTCGAACCCCTGAACGAATAGATGGCCTGGGCCGCATCGCCGACCATCACCACGGGCACGCTCTGCCGGCACACGATGTCGAAGGTGCACGGGTTCAGGTCCTGCGCCTCGTCTA
>JAJXSV010000048.1 GCA_021784375.1 Actinomycetes bacterium
GCGCAGGGTCCAGGTCCACGTCTTCGCGTGGTTGGTGGGCACACCGATGTTGGTGGCCAGGTCAGGTGCGAGCTGGTACCCGGCGTTGCCTGCCGCGTACTTGTAGGCCACGAGCGTGCGGAACAGGTACGTGTTCAGGAACGCGATGTCGCGGCCCGTGTACACGCGCGTTGGGTCAAGGTGATCCAACTGCTGCTGCTGGGTGACGAAGACGATGGTGCCGCCGCTCTTACCGGCCGCACTCACCGCCGTGGTCGACGCTGCCATCATGGTCGCGGCAAGCATGGTGCCTGCCGCAACGCCAGCGAGCACGCGGCGACCCTTCCGGGTATCGGACATGAGTCCTCCTTCTAATGTCCTCACGACGGGCAGCGCCCGCCGGACCCCACCGTTTGCCGAAGGTGCCTTGCGGCTCCTGGCGCCCCCGGTCGGAGGGGCTTCCCGCATTCCTGCGGAAACCTTTGTCGATCCTCGCGGATCTGTTCCGATCCTCCTCGGGTCTGTTGGGAACCCGATTCGGATCGTCTGTGATCCTGCCCCGCGTACGGTCTCGGATCGGTTACGGCGCTAGCGGTCCGCCTTCGGATCCAAGGCGTCGCGAACGGCGTCACCGAGGACGTTGAGGGCCAACACGATGATGATGAGCATGCTCGCCGGGATGATGAGGTACGCCGGGTCCTGCTGCCAGTAGTTGATGCTGTCGGAGAGCACGATGCCCCACGTCGTGGCAGGGGGCTGCACACCCACGCCGAGGAACGAGTAGACGGCCTCCGCAGACAGGTACCCCGGCAGGCTGAGGCTGAGGAAGACGATGACCGGGGACCACAGGTTCGGCATCAACTCATGGAAGAGGATGCGGCGCGTGCTGGCGCCCAGCGAGCGGGCGGCCATCACGAAATCGCGTTCGCGCAGCGACAGCACCTGGCTGCGGATGATACGTGCGAAGGCGGGCCAGCCGAACACCGCGAAGAAGGTGATGAGGACGATGATGCGCGCCGAGTTGCCCTTGCCCAGGTGCATGGCCTCCGCACGCTGCGTGAGGGGCAGGCTGAGCGCAACGATCATGAAGGTGGTCGGGAAGGCGAGGAGGAAGTCGATGATGCGACCCACCGTCGCATCGACCATGCCCCGGTAGAAGCCGACCACGGTGCCGATGATCAGTCCGAAGCCGATGGTGGCGATGCTCGCGATGATGGCGAGTGTGAAGGAGATGCGGCTGCCGTACAGCAGCATCGCGAACACGTCACGACCGGCCTGCGGCTCGATGCCGAAGGGATGCGCCCAGCTGATGGCGCTGCCGCCGTTGGGCATGCCGAAGGAGTTCAGCTGGCTGGAGTACGGCGTTTCCGGGTCGAGGTGCCACAGCTTCGTGATGAGCGGTGCTGCGAACGCCGACACGATGAACACCAGCGTGACGATGCCGGCGATGATGCCGGTCTTGTTGCGCTTGAAGCGCATCCACGCGAGTTGGTTGGGGGTCCGGGACACAAGTTCCTGAACGGTGGCCTCTGGTTCGGCCGCAGCGACAGGCACTCTCGCTCCTTTGACGTCATCGTCTCATCAGACCTATGTCCGAATTGGATGAAAACTTATGCCTAGTTTGTTTCACACACAATTCGAGACGCCTTCGAGTCGCCAACTGTTACTCAGACGTTGCCAGCGGGCACGTTCAGCGGTCGCATACCTCCGCTAGGCGACGAAACCGCTCATTTCCCAAGCCCGGCGGCCCTCTTCACACGCGCACGCGTTCGCCCGCGGTAGGTACAACGGCACATGCGTCGAGCTCGCTCTGCACGCGTGCGGCGAACACCGTGGACGACCCGATCTCGCCATGGACGACGAAGATGTTCCGTGCCACCTTGCCGGCCGAACGCAACCAGGCGAGGAGTTCATCGGCGTCGCCGTGCACGGAGAACACCGGGACCTCGACGACTTCGGCGCGGACCTTCACGTACTGACCGTGGATCTTCAACTGCGCCGCGCCCTCCGCGAGCGCGCGCCCGTGTGTGCCGAAGGCCTGGAAGCCCACGAGGATCACGCAGTTCCGCGCATCGGGCAGTAGGGCCTTCAAGTGGTGGACGACCCGGCCGCCCGCGGCCATCCCCGACGCGGAGATGATGATCTTGGGCCCACCGTGATCGAGGGCCATGGACGCCTGCGGGGTGCGGGCCTCCTCCAGGTTCGGCAGGTCCAGCAGGGTGGGCCCGGCTGCGAGCACCTCGGAGCGGAACTCCGGTTCCTGGGCCTGGATGGCCTCGCGGTAGACGGCGAGCGTCGCCAGGGCCATCGGACTGTCCACGTAGACCGTGGTTCTCGGGATGCGCTGCTGGTCCTGCAGGTCCTTGATGGCCTTGAGCAGCACCTCGGTGCGGTCCACCGCGAAGGCGGGAATGACGACCGAGCCTCCTCGCTTGATGGTCCGGGTGATGGCGTCTGCAAGCGCCTCCATGCCGTCGGACACGTCTTGGTGGACGCGGTCCCCGTACGTCGACTCGATGACGACCGCGTCCGCGTCCGCAGGTGGGAGCGGGGGGACGAGGAGTGGGTGCGAGGGCCGGCCGAGGTCACCGCTGAAGACGACGGTGCGTGGCCGCGTCCCCGCCTCGCGCAGGCGCAGCACCGAGGAGCCGAGGATGTGGCCGCTGGGCTCGAACTCCGCGAAAACGCCGTCGAACAAGGGGAATTCCTCATTGAACGGCATCTCGCGCAACAGCGAGATGGCCCGCTCGGCGTCATTCGTGTCGTAGAGGGGTCGAGGATTGGTGTGACGGGAGAAGCCCTTCTGGCGGGCCCACTCCGCGTCCTCCTCCTGCAGGTGCGCGCTGTCACGCAGCACGATGGACGCCAGGTCCCGGGTGGCCGATGTGCAGTACACCGGCCCCACGAATCCGTCGCGCACCAGGGCGGGGAGGTAGCCGCAGTGGTCGAGGTGCGCATGCGTCAGCAGCACGGCCTCGATCACGGCCGGATCGACGGGGAAGCGCTCCCAGTTGCGCGCCCGCGTGTCGCTGTCCCCCTGGAAGAGGCCGCAGTCGACGAGGATGCGGTGACGGCTGATCTCGACCAAGGTCTTCGAACCGGTGACGGTGCCCGCACCGCCGATGAAGGTGAGGAACATGCCTCATGTGTAGCACGCAATCCGGTTGCGCCGTCAGGAGCTTTCGGGACCCTCGTGGATTCCATCCGCCCCACCCAGCCCCGACTCAGCAACGCAGCATGTCAGGGGTGCAGCGAGCGCCATTCGGCAGCGACTTCGATGAAGCGCGCGTCCGCCGGTTCGTCGCCGACGGTCACGCGCACGCCCTCTTCGCCGTATGGGCGCACCGCCAGCCCGCGCTCGTCGCAGAAGGACGCGAACGCCTGCGTGTCCCCACCCATGCGCAACCACACGAAGTTGGCCTGGCTGTCAGGGAGCAGCCAGCCCTGCGCTCGCAGTGCGGAGGTGACCTGACCCCGCGCCTTCACAATGCGGGAAACCCGTTGCTGCAACTCGTCCTCGACCTCGAGGGCGGCGAGCGCGGCGGCCTGCGCGACATTGCTCACACCGAAGGGCACGGCGCAGGCGCGCAGGGCCGCCGCCAGCTCGTCGTGCGCGATCGCGTAGCCGACCCGCAGGCCGGCCAGTCCGTAGGCCTTGGAGAAGGTGCGAAGAAGGGCGACATTCGCGTGCCGATGGAAGTAGTCGAGTCCGAATGGCATCCCATCGCCGGTCACGAACTCCACGTACGCCTCGTCGAGGACCACCGTGATCTCGTCGGGCACCTGGGCCAGGAAGGCGTCGAGTTCGGCCGCGGTCGCTCCCACGCCTGTCGGATTGTTCGGCTGGCAGACGAGGATGAGGCGCGTTCGCTCGCTGATGGCCCGTGCCATGGCCTCGAGATCGTGTGACTCGTCGGCGCGCAGCGGCACACGGACGCTGGAGGCGCCATTGACCGCGGCGCAGATCGGATAGGCCTCGAAGGAGCGCCACGCGAAGATGACCTCGTCGCCCTGGTCGCATGTGGCCTGCACGAACTGCTGCAGCAATCCCACCGAACCGGTGCCGCTCGCCACCTCCCCCGCAGCCACACCGAAGCGGGCAGCGAGGCCCTGGTGCAGTGCAGCCACGGACATGTCGGGGTAGCGATTCATCGCCTGCAGGGCCTGCTCCGCTGCTCGCACGATCTGCGGCAACGGCGAATATGGGTTCTCATTGCTGGAGATCTTGTAGGTCTGCAGCCCGGGTCGGGATGCGGGCGGACGACCGGGGACATATACGGGAAGTCCTGCGAGGGACGTTCTCAGTCTCATGCTTCCTCCACAGTGCTGCTCCCGCGAAGGCTATCGGCGGCGCCCCTCATCGGGGATTCCGTCCGCGGGAGTGAGGGGGCGCGTCCCCCGCACAGCAGTACTGCGCCGGACCGGCAGGAGACCCGATCCGACGCAGTACCTGGAGGAGGACAACGCTTGTGTGGTGCGGCTAGATCTTGGCGATGGCGGAGGCCACGGACTGCAGGAAGCCGCCGGAGATGAAGGACGCGCCGCTCACGATGCTGACGTTCGCACTCTGCGCGGTGAGCACCTCCTGGGTGAGGGTGGGGATGGCGTAGTCGGCGAACTGCTGGTTCCGTCCACCGGGGACCTGCAGCACCTGGATGCCGGTGACCTGCTTGCCGGTGACGCTGATCGCGACCTGGACCGTGCCGTAGCGTTCCTGCACCGCCGCACCGGTGATGGTGCGCTTCGCGCTGCTCGTGGCGGTCTTGGCCTTGGCCCTGCTCGCGGTGGTCCTCGCCTTGGCCCTGCTCGGGGTGGCCTTGGCCGTGGTGGGAGTCGTCGAGGTCTTGGTGGTGACGGCGACCGCCGAGGTGTTGAGGGTCGCCGGGGCTGCCAGCGACTGGGCAATCGGGTTGACGGCGACGGTGGCCGCCAGACCGGCGACTGCTCCGCCTGAGATCAGGAATGCTCGCTTCTTCATGGGGAGAGCATCGCTGCCGGAATCCCCACCAACTGCCGGATCCGCGCATTTGCATGCACTGCAGATCCTCCGCGCACCGAATCTTGTCCGTCCTTGCACTCCCCTGACACAGCGGATGCGGAGGGGGCCGCACCCAGCGGTGCGGTCCCCTCCGAGCGGCGTTGCCTCAGTACTTGACCTCCGCGGGCAGCCATTCGGGATCGGCCTGGAAGCCCAATTGGGTGTCGTAGCGCACGGCGTTGACGGCCGCGAGCCCGGTCGTGTCGCCCGCATAGAGCCACTGGTTGAAGGCCGACATCAGGGCCACGTGCTGCGGCCCGGTCAACGCCGAGGCGCTCCCGCAGTGACCGATGCCGCTCGTGCGCCGGGCAGCCGTGGCGGCAGGATCGCCGAGCACGGTCCAGCCGTCAGCCGGTGCCGCGGCGTAGGCGGCCATGGCGAGCGGCAGGTGATGCCGCTTGGACACGGCCCGGCCAGCCACCGAGCGGTCGACGTAGCGCGCGACCTGCCCGGCCTGGGTCACCGGATCAACCTCGTAGCCCACCAGCATCGTGGGCACCCGCGCCACGCCCGTGTACTCGGGGAAGACCGCCTTGGCCGCAGCCACGGCGGCTGGATTGGCCACGTAGCGCATCGTCGCATCGCCCTTGGACGCGTCGAGCGCACCGAGCATCTGGTCGACGACATCGGTGCCCCCGAGGTTGAGGAAGGTCTCGTACTGCGCTCGCTGCTCGTCGCTCAGGAGGTCGGTGTAGGACGTGTTCACGTTGTCCGTGAAGTTGGCACTGCCCGTGGCCAGGCCGCCCGCGAAGCGGATGCGTGACTCGACGTCGAAGCGCAACAGGGTGGCAAGCACCGCTGCGCCGCCGATGTTCTCCGCCATGGCCGCGCTCGTGTTGAGCTGCGAGGCGAGGAAGGGCCCACCGGTCGTGATGCCGTCGTAGTTGGCGGAGGCCTCTGGCAGCCCACCGATGAGACCGGCGAGCAACACCACGTTGCGCGCCAACAGCTTCGTCGAGGTCACCGCGTTGGCATTGGCCTTGATGGCACCGAGCAGGCTGAGGACCTTACCCAGGTCGGAGTAAGCCTCCATGAGGCCCGCCTGACCGGGGTCATAGGTGAGCTTGAGGTCCAGGCCGCCGAGCACCTTGAGGACGTACAACGCATCGAGCGCCTGCTGGAACGTGACCTGCGTCGACGGCGGCACCACGCACTCCGCGTAGGCCGCGCTCACCTGCGGCATCGACTCGGCGAGCTTGAGCGCGGGCAGCGTGCCCATGCTCTCGCCCCACACGATGACGCGGCGCTCGCCGTACACATAGCCGGAACGCAGCTTCTTCACCATGGCCTGCCCCGCCGCGTACGCCTCCTGCACTGCCCAGCCTTGGGTGTCGCCGTAGCCGAGGCCGGCCACGGCGAAGCCCTGCTTCATCATGGCGTTGGCGAGGTCGTTGCTCCCGCCCGCAGCAAGGTCCACCTTGCCGTTGCCGATCCAGGCGTCGCCGAGGCCCGGGATGGTCACCGAGTTGTAGGCGGGATCGTTGTCGTAGTTGATGCCTACCGCCTTCAAGGACTTCAGGATCGGCGTGTTCCGTCCGAAGCGGATGCCGTGGAAGAACAGCAGCACGGTGCCGTTGAAGTTCACGGGGACACGCAGGTCGAACTTGCCCAAGCCATGGCCGAGGTCGCCGCTGCACTGGTCGAGTGTCTCCCCCGGCCAGCACATGCCCTCCTTCTCACCGGCCACTGCGGGCGAGATGGAGCCGACGGCGGCAAGGGACAACGCGGCCAGGGCCGCGAGCAAGCGGGTACGGGATCCGACCCGACGGTTGATTCGCATCATTGACGTCCTCACGGGAGAAGGCTCGCCGGCGCTGCCGGGCGGCGGAAGGTGGACAGCGTGACGGGGCCGGAGCCCGAGTCGGTCTCATAGACGCCCGCGGATGCGCGCTGTTGCACGAGATTGGCGTCGTAGCGGCCGATGTAGTAGCCCGAGTAGCCCTGGTGTGTGTCGCCCTTGAAGGCCACGAAGGCGGCGGTCTTGAAGGACGCTGCCCTGGCCATGGCCTTGATCAGCCCCTTGCGGGTGAGGCGCTTGCCCGCGGCCTTGATGGCCTGCGCCACCAGGTACGCGTCGTTGACGCCTCCGATCGTGTACGAGGTCACGGGCACGCCGGCGGCGGAGAGAATCCTGGAGATCAGCGCGATGTAGCCGTCTGACGTGTCCTCCGCCACGGGCAGGAAGTTCGGCGAGTAGACGCCGGCAAGCAGGGCCTTGGGGACGTTCAGGTCGTCCAGCGTCTTCTTGTCGGCGCCCACCGCGGAGGCCAGCCAGGTGGGGCTGAAGCCGAGCGCCTTCGCGGTGCCGATCGCGCTGGCCGTGGCAGCGGTGACGCCGAACACGACGACCAGCTCGCACTTCTGGGCCGCGAATCCCGCGATCTGCGCCTTGACACCGGAGGAGGCCAGCAGGGCGGCGTTGTAGCCGGCCTTGGCAGCGAAGGACATGCCGCCGATCGCGAAGCCCTTGGCCGCGTCCCGACCGAAGTCGTCGTCCTGGTACAGCAGGCAGGCCTTCAGGGACTTCAGGGCGGCGGTGTCAGCGATGAACTTGGACATGATCTTCGCTTCCGCGATGTACGACGGGAACCCGGGCCAGGTGTCCGGGTACCTCGTCGAGTTGGCGAAGCCGCTGTAGCCGGAGAGGACCATGAGATCGGGGATGCCACGGCGGTTGAGGTCCTTCACGACAGTTGAGTGCGTAGCGGTGCCCAGGCCGCTCATGATCGCGAAGACCTTGTCCTGCAGGATCAGCGACGACACCACGCGCTTGGTCTGTGCGGGGTCGTACTTGTCATCCCGGACGATGAAGTTCACCTTGCGCCCGTAGATGCCACCCTTGGAGTTCACATAGTCGAAGTAGGCCTTGATGGCGGCCCCCACGTCCTTGTAGCCCGGCGAAGC
Source organism: Actinomycetes bacterium (assembly GCA_021784375.1). The sequence goes on from JAJXSV010000048.1 coordinate 7,922, forward strand.
GGGGCCGGTGAGTGGGAGGTGTGTGCCGAGGGTGATGCTCTTGGGGGTGACACCCGTCTCCGTGGGTGTGCGCACGGCGGCTTGCGCGGGCGCCGCCGGCCCGGCGAGCATCGCGATTGCCGCCAACGCGGTCAATGGACGATTGAATCTCAAGACTGGCCTCCATCTGCACCGATCACCGGGGCAGCAGCCCCGTCGCATTGCGAACGTAATCCGAACAATTGGAGCGGGATAGGTGTCAGCGCGCGACGGCGCGGCGAATGTTCGCAAGGCCCCCGGGCGCAAGCCCAACGGTCAATAGCAGCAGCCCACCGTAGACGAGGTTGGGCAGGTTGAGCCCCACGCGATCGGGCAGGCCCAGACGGGAGACCACCGCCGCCAGCGCCTCCGGGGTGAGGGCCAGCAGCACCGCGCCGATGACGGCGCCCACGAGGCGCTGGCGTCCGCCCACGATGGTCCCGACGAGCAGTGACAGTGACAATCCGATGCCGAAGGCTCCAGGAGCCGCCAAGCCGAGGATGAGGGTGAGCATGGACCCCGCCAGCGCAGCGCACACCGCGGACACGACGAAGGCGAGGACCTTGGTGCGCGCGGTGTCGATGCCCACCAGCGCGGCCGCCGGTTCATGGTCTCGCGTGGCCCGGATGCTGCGCCCGAGCGGTGACACCACGAACGACGCGACGAGGGCCAGCACCACGATCGCGGTCGCACCCGCCAGCCATGCCTGCCAGCGCTCCACGGGGAAGTCGCTGCCGAGACGATCCGGCGGATAGGGCCCGTCGAGGAGCAGGCCGGAGTCTCCGCCCAGGAGATCGGGGAAGCGGTCGGCGAGCGCGGGCAGGCCCACGGCCAGCCCCAGCGTGAGCCCGGCCAGATAGGGGCCGCGCAGACGGGCGGCCACCACGCCGACGGCCAGGCCGACGCCCGCTCCCACGAAGGCCGCTGCCATGATCGCCAGCCAGATCGGCCAGCCATGCAGGAGCCCAAGCGCGAACGCGTAGCCACCAGTGGCCATGAACGCTCCATTGCCCAGCGATACCTGGCCGCTGTGCCCCACGAGCACCACCATGCCGAAGAGGGCGGTGGCGTACGTCGCGATGTAGGCCAGGCGCAGGTTCCAGAGCGGGTCCACCCGATCGTTGAGGAGCATCCAGGTCAGCCCGGCCAATGCCATCGCGGCCACGGTGAGCACCAAGCGGCTCCACGGTCGCTGCAACATGCGCCGCATCACACCCTCCGGGCCTTCTGCGACCCGAGCAGACCCGCGGGTTGCACGAGCAGCGTGATCACCAGGACGACGAGCGCGGCGACCGGCGCGTCAGCGGCCCCGCTGTACATGGTCACCACCGCGAGCAGCAGCCCGGTGGCGACGCCACCGATCATGGCGCCCACGGGGGAATCGAGGCCGCCCACGACAGCAGCAGTGAAGGCGAACACGATGACGATGTCGAAGGAGTTGGGCGAGAGGAACGACAGCGGTGCGATGAGCACGCCACCGATGGCTCCGATGCCGCCGGCCAGCGCCCAGCCGAGCATGAGCATCCTGGACACCCGCACCCCGCTGATGCGGGCCACGTCGGGGTTGAAGGCCGACGCGCGCATGGCCAACCCCACGCGGGTGCGCTGCATCAGGACGGTGAGTGCGAGCGCGAGCAGGGCCGCGACGGCGATGACGAGCAGGTCGTACCGGCTGAGCAGGATCACGGTGCCACCCAAGTGGATGCCATCCGTCGAGACCGGCGCGGGGAACGAACGGATGTCGCCGCCCCACACCATCGCCGCGGACGATTGGAGCACCGCGAGCAATCCCAGGGACGCGATGAGGGCACCGCTCTCCTGCTCGCGCTGAAGTGCCCGCTGCACCATCAGGAAGGCGAGCGCGCCGATGGCCACCCCAGCGATCGTCGCCACCAGCAGGGCGAGCCACCAGCTGCCCGTCGCAGCATCCACGGACAGTGCGACGAAGGCCGACACCATGGCCTGGCCGGCCTGCGCGAAGTTCACGGCTCTGCTGGAACGCCACACGAACACCACGGCGAGCGCGATGAGCCCGTAGACCACGCCACTGCTGACCCCGGAGAGCAGGGTGTTGATGAACTGCATCAGGCCACGCCCAGGTAGGCGTGCATGAGCCGGGAGTCCCCGGCCAGTTCGCTGGCCGGCCCCTCCGCCACGACCCGCCCCATGGACAGGACATAGGCGTGGTCTGACATGGACAGGGCCCTGGCCGCGTTCTGCTCGACGAGCAGGATGCACATGGCGGTCTCCCTGGAAAGGCGGTTCACCAGGTCGAGGATCTGGGCGACCATCAGTGGAGCCAGGCCCAAACTCGGCTCATCGAGGAGCAGGGCGCGCGGCTCCGCCATGAGTGCCCGGGCGATGGCGAGCTGCTGTCGCTCGCCGCCGCTCAGGACCTCCGCACGTTGCCCGCGACGCGGTGCCAGTACCGGGAACAGGTCGAACATGGCCGATGTGCGGGCGGAGGTCGTGGCGCGTGGACGCGTCAACCCACCAAGACGAAGGTTCTCCTCAACCGTGAGCTCGGGAATCGTCGCCTGACCCTCGGGCACGAAGCCGAGTCCGAGCCGCACACGGTCGGCGGGTGCCAGGTCCCCCAGGTCCACTCCATCGAGGTGGACGCTGCCATGGTGCAGGCGCACGAGGCCCGCACACGCGCGAAGCAGCGTCGACTTGCCAGCGCCGTTCGCGCCCACGACCGTGGTGACACGGCCGGGCGGGGCACTCAGCGACACCTGGTCGCACGCATGCATGGCCCCGTAGCGCACGGTCAACTCGCGCACGTGCAGGGTCATGCGGCCGCCTCGCCGAGGTAGGCGATGCGCACCGCGGGATTGCGCCTGATCGCGGCGGGAGCACCTTCGGCGATGATGCGTCCCGCGTCGAGCACGTAGATGTGGTCGCAGACGCCCATGACGAAGTCCATGTGGTGCTCGACGACGAGCACGCTGCGTTGCGGCGTCAAGCCGCGCACGAGCGTCGCCAGCTCGGCGATGTCGCCAGCGGCGAGGCCCCCAGCCGGCTCGTCCAGCATGACGAGTTCGGGGTTGGAGATGAGGGCGCGGGCCAAGGCGACCCGTTTGCGTGTCGGGTAGGGCAGGTCACCGGGGAGACGCCGGGCATCCGAGGCGATGCCGAACTGGGCGAGCAGCGCATGCGCGCGCTGCGTGAGCTCGTCGTCGCGTGCGCGAGTGCGCGGCGAGGCCAGGAATGAGCCCAGGCCCCTGCGCTGCTCGCGGTGCGCGCCGAGGACGACGTTGTCGAGCACCGTGAGTGAGTCGAAGAGCCCGACGCCCTGCAGGGTTCGTGAGGTGCGGAGGCCGACGAGCTCGTGCGCGCTCAGTCGCAACGCCCTTCCGCGCCACTCGATGGAGCCGGCAGCGGCCGGCACGAAGCCGCTGATGACGTTGAACAACGTGGTCTTCCCGGCGCCATTGGGGCCGATGAGACCGACGACTGCGCCCTCAGGGACTTCGAGCGTGACGTCATCGAGGATCTGCAATCCCCCGAGACGCACTGAGACACCGCTGACGCGGAGCAAGCCCATGTGCCGCACCGTACTTCGCGGGCGTTGGCCCACAAGGGCCGTGGGCGAGATACGCAGCGACCGGTGCGCCGATGACTACGAGCGGTTCACGACCGGACGCGCTCGTTACCCGGGTCGTATGGTGCTTGGCGGCTCACGCGCGCCCTGCAAAGGAGCCCGCCGACGTTGACTGCGAAGGAGTCGGCGTCGTCCACCACCACTTCCGGTTTCACATAGGCGAGGGCCACGCACGCACCGGTGTGCGCGGCCCAGGCGGCGGACGTCACCTGGCCCACGGCCCGTCCGTTGTGCAGCACCAGTTCGCCGCCCCACATCATCACTTCCGGCTCGTCGAGCACGAGTGAGATGAGTCGACGGGACGGCCCGCTGGCAATCGCCGTCTCAACCGCTGCACGACCGAGGAAGGGGATGCCACTAGCCATCTTGCAGGCGAAGAGCAGGCCCGCGTCCACAGGCGTGTGGTCGGGAGTGAGTTCGGCGGGCCACGCGCGGTAGCCCTTCTCCAGGCGGAGGGCATTGATCGCGTAGTACCCGGCGTCGCGGATCCCCAAGGGGGCCCTGACCTGCATCAGCAGCTCGTAGACACCGACCGCGAATTCCGCCGGCACGTACAACTCCCAACCGAGCTCGCCGACGTAGGTGATGCGTGTCGCCCGGACCGTGGCGTGACCGAGGTCGATCTCACGGCTGCTGGCAAAGGGGAAGGCCGCATTCGACATGTCGGCACGGGTCAGCGACTGCAGCAGTTCGCGTGAGCGCGGCCCCATCACACCGAGCACCGTGTAGGCGCTCGTCACATCCACGACCTCCACGTGATCCCCCGCGGCGATGTGCCGTGAGATCCAGTCCCGGTCGCGGGCGGCCGAAGCCGAACTGGTGACGTAGAGGAACTCATCGGGGGCCAGGCGCGTGACGGTGACATCCGCCTCATACCCCCCGCGCGAGTTCAGCAGGCCCGTGTACACGACACGACCCACGGGAACTGCGACATCGCCGGTGCAGAGCCACTGCAGCAGGCGCTCCGCGTCCCGGCCCTTGATGAGCAGCTTCCCGAAGGAGGTCTCGTCGAACAGGGCGACCGCCTGCCGGGCCGCCAGCTGCTCCTCGTTGCACCAGGGTTGCCAGTTCTGCTGCCCCCACGCGTACTCCAGGACGGGCTCCACGCCCGCCGGTGCGAACGCATTCGGCCGTTCCCAGCCCATCTTGGAACCGAACAACGCACCTCGCGCTGCGAGCTGTGCGTGCAGGGCAGAGCGTCGGAAGGGTCGCGCTGAGTTGAGCTCGCGATTGGGCCAGGGCACGGAATAGTGGATCCCCAGCACCTCACTCACGCGATCACGCAGCCACTGGTTGTTGCCGTGGAAGGGGGCGAAGCGGCGGATGTCGACGGCGGTGAGGTCACTCGTCGGCTCGCTCGCCAGCATCCATTCCGCGAGGGATCGGGCAAATTGACGAC
>JAJXSV010000397.1 GCA_021784375.1 Actinomycetes bacterium
CCAGGGCCTGGCTGCGCATTTCGATGTGCTCCGCATCGACGGCGAGGACTACCGCCACCTCAACTTCATCGCACACGTGGACAGCAAATCCGAGGACGAGGTGCGGGCAGCCATTGCTGATGACCCGTCGGGCACCGTGGACGATTTCGATGCCTTGCTGCGTCATCTCGCCACCGTGCATCCCTCGGGGTACCGCGAGTTGCTGCAGGGCATCCATTCCGTGGGCCTACTGAATCTGCACACCCTGCATGACCAGAGCGATGCACTGCGACTTGTGGTGCTCGTCGACCGCCTGTACGACCTCGACATCGCGGTGCATACGCAGGGTGTCGGTCTCGACCAATTGTTCGCTCCCGACTTGTTGCGCGGCGGCTACCGCAAGAAGTACTACCGCGCTCTGTCGCGGCTGGCCGCCCTGCACGCATGAGCATGGGGTCGCCAGGTTCGTGCGACCCGCGGGTTCCCAATGCTCAGGACTTGCGGATGGCTCCGGGTCGTGCGTAGCGCACCCAGGTGACGGCAATGCAGGCGACTGCCCACAGGGCACCGATCCAGAAGAAGGTGAGGGCGCCGAAGGTGGCAAGGCCCACGCCGAAGAAGAAGGGGCCGTAGGCCGCAATGGCACTGGTCCAACCGATGACGCCACCGGCCTGTCGACGTTCGAAGATCATGGGCATCTGCTTGAAGGTGGAGGCATTGCCGATGCCGGAGAAGAAGAACAGCGCCACCATGCCGTAGAGGAAGCCGTGGAAGCCAGTGTTCAGAGCATCCGCGCCCTGGGTCACGTCGGGGCTCAGGAATTGCATGGTGTAGAAGATGCTGCCCAGGATGCCCAGACCCGAGATCACCGTCCAAATGCCACCGCCCATACGGTCGGTGAGAGGCGAGAAGAGCACGCGGGCGCCCGCACCCACCAAGGGGCCGATGAAGGCGTACTTGGCAACATCGGGCACGGTGTAGCCGGCGATGAGCGCGTGCGTGGATCCGTCAGCGAGCGTCTCCACGATGGCCGCATTACCCGCGCCGTAGAGGTTCTTGATCATGAGGCCGAACTGCGCGGACAGGCCGGAGAAGGTGCCGAAGGTCATGATGTAGAGCGCTGTCATGAGCCAGGTGTCGGTATTGCCGAAGATGTCCATCTGCTGCTTGAAGTTGGCAGTGACGGGCACACTCTTGAGCATGGTCCACGCCAGCAGGGCGCCCACGATGGCGAAGGGCACGTAGACGTAGGCGGCGTTCTGGTACCACTGCACACTGTCCAGGCCGGTGGCCGGATTGTGGAACTTCTGCGAGGCACCCAGCGCGCCCAACATGGAGAAACCGACCACCCAGGGCGTCACGAACTGCACCAGGCTGACGCCGAAGTTGCCGATGCCCGCCTGCAGACCGAGGGCGGTTCCTGAAAGCCGGCGCGGGAAGAAGTACGAGGTGCTGGGCATGAAGCCGGAGAAGGCGCCGCCTCCGATGCCGGAGAGGAAGGCCAGCACCATGAAGGTGGTGTACGTCGTCGACGTGCTCTGGATTGCGATTCCCCAGCCCACCAACGGGATGAGCAGCAGCAGGCTGGTGAGCGTGACCATGCGTCGCGTCCCCATCATGGGCGGCAGGAACATCCAGACCAGGCGCAGGGTGCCGCCGGCCAGACCGGGCATGGCGGTGAGCCAGTAGAGCTGGTCTTTGCTGAGATCGAAGCCCAGTCCCTGCAACTTGGGCGCGATGGCGCTGGCAAGGAACCAGGTGGCGAAGGCCAGGGTCAGATTGAAGGTGGTGATCACCAGGGTTCGCCAGGCGATCGACGATTCCCACTTGGTCTCCGGCTGCCAATCCTGCAGCCATTCGGTTCCCGTCTGCGTTGCCATGGCTCCCTTGCCTCCCGGCGCGTACTCTCGAAGCATGATGCGGTGCGATGCCGGCGACCGAACCGCTCGCTGCCGGGCTCCCATTCCTTGCACGCATGTGCGTGCCGGGGCCGTCGTTGAGCGCGCGTCGAGGACGCTGCCATCAGGGCCAAGTGTTCATAAGTTATGAACTTAGGAATAGGGACTTCAGGCCGTATTTATTTCGCGTGGCACTTGAGAATATAGGCCCAAGGTCCCGATTGGGAGGATGACCATGGTGCAATCGATCGACGACCCTTTCGTCGACCTCATGATTTCCGCGCGATCGCTGCTGACGCGCTCGGACATCTCCGATGACCATCGGGCCGTGTACCAGATCGGGGGTCGCGACGGTGATGTCTTCTACCGGAATCGTTGGTCCCACGACAAAGTGGTGCGCTCGACCCACGGCGTGAACTGCACGGGTTCCTGCTCCTGGAAGGTCTACGTCAAGGACGGCGTCATCACCTGGGAGACGCAGCAGACCGACTACCCGTCCGTGGGGCCGGATTCCCCGGAGTACGAACCGCGCGGTTGCCCACGGGGTGCCGCCTTCTCCTGGTACACCTATTCTCCGACTCGCGTCCGCTACCCGTACGTGCGCGGCAAGCTGCTCGAGCTCTATCGCGCCGCCAAGGCGCGCTGCGGCGGCGACCCAGTGGAGGCCTGGGCCTCCATCGTGGAAGACCCACAGGCCGCCCGTGAGTACAAGTCGCTGCGCGGTCGCGGCGGCCTCGTTCGTTCCTCCTGGGACGAGGCGCTGGAGATCACGGCGGCCGCGCAGGTGTACACCATCGCTAAGTACGGCCCCGATCGCGTAGCCGGTTTCTCACCCATTCCCGCCATGTCCATGGCTTCGCATGCAGCCGGAGCGCGTTACACCTCACTCATCGGCGGGACCATGCTGTCCTTCTACGACTGGTACGCCGACCTGCCGATCGCTGCCCCGCAGATCTGGGGCGACCAGACCGATGTGCCGGAGTCGGCGGAC
>JAJXSV010000398.1 GCA_021784375.1 Actinomycetes bacterium
CGACCGCTCCCGCATCGTGCAGGAGATCATCGACGACACGCTCGGCCTCGGCCCCCTGGAGCCGTTGCTGCGTGATCGCACCTGCACGGAAATCATGGTCAACGCCTTCGATGCCATCTATGTGGAGCGCAATGGCGTGATCGAGCCCGTGAACGCCCGCTTCGCCAGCGAGCGTCACCTACGTGAGATCATCGACCGCATCGTCTCGCAGGTGGGTCGCCGTGTTGACGAGTCCAGCCCCATGGTGGACGCGCGCCTCCCCGATGGCTCGCGCATGAACGCCATCATTCGCCCCATCGCTGTCGACGGTTCCTCGCTCACCATCCGCAAGTTCTCCAAGGAAGCCATGTCCATCAAGGACTTGCTTTCATTCGGGACATTGAACAATGAGGCGGTCGCCTTTCTGGACGCGGTGGTCCGTGGTCGCCGCAATGTGCTCATCAGCGGCGGCACCGGCTCGGGCAAGACCACCACGCTCAACATCATCGGCGGCTTCATCCCCGAATCCGAGCGCATCATCACCATCGAGGACGCGGTGGAGCTGCAGCTCAAGCAGCGACACGTGATCCGCCTCGAGGCGCGCCCGCCGAACATTGAGGGTGTGGGTGGCATCACCATTCGTGAACTGGTGCGTAATGCCCTGCGCATGCGTCCGGATCGCATCGTTGTCGGTGAGGTGCGCGACGCAGCTGCTCTCGACATGCTGCAGGCCATGAACACCGGCCACGACGGATCGCTTTCCACCGTGCACGCCAACTCGCCTCGTGATGCGCTGCGCCGTGTGGAGACCATGGTCATGATGACGGGTCTCGACATGCCGGTGTGGGCCATCCGCGAGCAGATCGCAGCTGCCATTCACATCGTGGTGCAGCAGGCGCGTCTGCGCGACGGCTCGCGCCGCATCCTCAACATCTCGGAAGTCAGCGGGATCGAGGGCGAAACCATCCAGATCGACAATATCTTCGAGTTCGAGTTCGACCCACACGCACCGGCCTCGCAGGTGCGCGGCGAACTCAAGGCCACGGGCATCGTGCCCCGCTGCCTCGAGGAACTGCACGAGCATGGTGTTGAGGTCTCCCCCACCCTCTTCCAGAGGCGCCGATGAAACTCTGGATCACGCTCGCCACCCTGGTGTCGGTAGCAGCGCTGGCGTACGCGCTTCATGACGCTCGACGTCTGCTGGTGTCCCGTGCACACCAGCAGTTGGTGTTGCGGTATTCCGTGGATCCGACGCTCGATCTCCCGGACATGGCCAAGCCCCGCCGCCGCGCCAGCAGCGTCCTGGCCAAACTGGTCGACCGCGAGATGCTGCAGGAACGCTTCGACAACTTCATGGAGTTGGCCGACCTCCAGCTCAAGCCGCGGCAGGCCCTGCTTTACGTTGCGGGCTTCGAAGTGATCCTGGTCGTGCTCTTCACCTCCTTCGTGGGCTCGGTGGGGATGGCGGTGATCTGGGCCACCGTGCTGCTGGCGCTGGGCTTGATGCAGCTGGTCAGAGGCAAGCAGCGTTCGCGTCGCAGCGCCTTCGAGAAGGCGCTGCCCGATTTCCTGATGATGCTGGCCAGTTCACTGCGTGCCGGCCTCTCGCTGCAGCGCGGCATCGAGGCGGTTTCCAGTGAGGGCGATGGTGAAGTGGAGCGTCAGTTGCGACGCGCCAGCACTGAGATCGCCATGGGTGTGCAACCCGACGCGGCTCTGGCGGAAGTTGCGGAACGCATGAAGAGCCAGGACATGCAGTGGGTGGTGGTGGCCATCGACATCCAGCGCAAGGTCGGTGGCAATCTGGCCACCGTGCTGGACCTGGTCGCCGACACCATCCGCGGCCGCGAAACCATCCGTCAGGAGGTCCGTGCCGTGTCCAGTGAGGGCCGCATGTCGGCCAACGTGCTGGTAGCCCTCCCCATCGGCGTGTTCCTGCTGCTCGTCTTCACGCGACGCGAATACGCGCAGGTGTTGTGGGTCACCCCCACCGGACGAGCGTTGCTGTTCACCACCGTCGCACTGATCTCAACCGGCATGCTGTGGATTCGCAGCATGGTGAACATGGAGTAGCGATGAAGCTCTGGTTTCTCAGCGCGCCGGTTCTGGCGGCCTCCTGGATGGTGGTGGTGCTGGCTCTGATCGTGGCACTCGGACTCGGCGTCCACGAGCGCAGCATCGCTGCCACTCGTGAGGAGTACAAGGATCTGATCCGACGCTTCTCCGGCAACTTCGCCACCCGCATCTCGGTTGAGGACGTTGCACGCGACCTGCTGTCCTTCATCCTGCGCCTGTCCATGACGGAGAAGACACGCGAGAAGGTGGAGTTGCGCTTGAGCATGGCCGGTTTCACCGGCGCTCGTCCGCTCTTCCTCTTCCAGGTGATCAAGGTGAGTGGACTTGCTGTCGGCCTGGTCATTTCCGCGCTGGCGGTGCCCACGGAAATCATGTCGTGGGCCTTCGCGCTGGTGATGGTGGTGCTGTTCTTCTTCGGGCCCGACATCTGGCTCAGCCGTCAGATCTCCACCCGCACCAAGAAGATCGGCTGGCAGTTGCCGGAGGCCCTGGACCTGCTGCAGTTGTGTGTACGAGCCGGTCTTGGCTTCACCAGTGGTTTGCAGGAAGTCTCCCGGGTGCAGCGGGGGGCCGTGGCCGCGGAGTTCTCGCGCGTGCTGCAGGAGATGCAGTTCGGCCTTTCACGCATCGACGCCTTCACGGCGCTGGCCGAGCGCACCAAGCAGCCCGATCTTGTGCGCTTCGCCCACGCCATGGTGCGCGCTGATCAGGCCGGCATCACGGTTTCGGACATGCTGGCCGAACAGGCGCGATCCATGCGCGAATCGCGACACACCCTGGCCCGCGAGAAAGCACAAC
>JAJXSV010000399.1 GCA_021784375.1 Actinomycetes bacterium
CACACCCCGATGCGTGAAGCCCAGCGCGCGGACGATGTGCTGTGAGGGCAGGTTGTCGGGGCTCACCGTGTAGCGCAGGGTACGCACCGAGGAGCTTGCACACACCCACTGCCACATGCCGTGCAGGATCTCCTTGCCGTAGCCCTGGTCCCGATATTCGGGCACCACGCTGAAGCCGATCTCGATCATGCCGTCCGCATCGATGGCGCCGTGGAAGCCGGCATGGCCGATGATGATGCGCTCCTCACGGAGTACGGCCACGCGCAGCAGGAGTGGCGCCAGCGCGGCATCCCGTCGAACCAGGGGCAGGCGATAGTGGAAGGGACTGCCGGGCTCCTCCAGGCAGCGGTAGGGATTGGTGATCCCGCATTCACTCCAGGGCCGCTGGTCCCTGCGATCGATGGCCAGCGCTTCATAGTCCGCGGTACGCAGGTGATGCAGTTCCAGTCGGGGCGTGATGATGGCGCCGCTCATGCCTGGGCAACCCCGGTGCCGGTGGGATCACTGACCGTCCCCGAACTGCACTCCGCCAGGAATGCTCGGATGACCGGAGCCACCGCGGCGGCGAGGTCGCGACGGATGTCGTGGCTGGCGTCCGGGAAATGCGCAACCCGCAAGCTCGGGCACTGCTGCTGCGCCCAGGCCGCCGCATCGGCTTCGATGATGGCACCACGCGCCGGCGCTCCGGTGAGCAGCAGCACCGGGCAGTGGATACGACCCCAGGTGGTCTCCATGGGTTCACGGTGGATGGCGAAGTGGTCGCGGACGCGCACGTCGACGATCTGCTTGCTCCGCACCCATGGCTCGTACTCGATGTCATCCCAGTGCGGCTTCTCACGGCGTGCACGTGCCACGGCCTCCGCGAAGTCCTGGGTGCGCATGGAGTGCAGGAAGCCGAAGAGGCCGGCGAAGAGCGCGGGGTCACGCCATGGCGTGAGGTCACGGGCCATGGGAGGGTCCTCGAGCACAATGCCCTGCACCTGATCGGCGAGATCGCCGGCGAGGTACATGGCCTCCAGCGCCCCCATGGAGTGTCCGACCAGCAACACCGGTTGCTGCAAGGCGCGCACGAAGGAAGCGGCCCGCTCCACGGTGTGCTCGATGTAGTGCAGCGCGTGGTCGACCGGCGATTGCCCGTGACCCGGCGCATCCAGCAGGTACACCGGCTGCTGCAACTGCAGGCGATTGACGAGGCCGAACCAGCACTCCGCCATATCGCCGAAGCCGTGCAGGAAGACCACGGGCGTACCGATCTCCACGCCGTTCCACGCGTACGCGGGAGAACCCGCGACACGTGTGAACGCATCGCTCGGCAGCGTCACTCGCTGACGCCCAGCCTCTCGAAAAGCAGGCTGCGCACCTTGGCCGCGTCGGCCTGACCGCGCGTGGCTTTCATGACGGCCCCGACAATGGCACCGGCCGCCGCCAGTTTGCCGGCAGCGATCTTCTCGGCCACATCCGGTTGCGCTTGCAGTGCCTCGTCGATGGCGGCGAGCAGCGGGCCGTCGTCGGAGACCAGCGCCAGACCGCGGCCCGCGATGACCGCGTCGACATCGCCCTCACCCGCCAGCACACCCTCGATGACGGAACGGGCCAGTTTGTCGTTCAGCACACCCTCGGCGATGAGCGCTTCGATGCGCGCCAGGTGGGCAGGCGTGATGGGGAGTTCGTCCAGGCCCAGCCCGCGGTCGTTGGCAATGCGCGAAAGCTCGCCCAGCCACCACTTGCGGGCCGCCACCTGGTCGGCGCCGGCCGCGATGGTGGCCTCCACCAGATCGAGTGCCTCCGCATTCACGACCGAGGCCATGTCATGGTCTGAGATACCCCACTCGGCCTGCAGACGCGCCCGGCGCAGGGCCGGGTTCTCGGGCAGCGAGGCCCGCAGTTCCTCCACCCAGGCACGCGAAGGCGCGATGGGCACCAGGTCCGGCTCCGGGAAGTAGCGGTAATCCTCCGCCTCCTCCTTGACGCGGCCGGCGGTGGTGAGGCCGGTGTCCTCGTGCCAGTGACGGGTTTCCTGGATGATCCTGCCGCCGTCGGTGAGCACCACGGCCTGGCGCTGGATCTCGTAGCGCACGGCCCGCTCCACCGAACGCAGCGAGTTCACGTTCTTGGTCTCGGTGCGCGTGCCGAACTTGTCCTCGGGCGTGGGGCGCAGTGAGAGATTGACGTCGCAGCGCAGCGAACCCTGATCCATACGCACATCGGAGACGTCGAGTGACTTCACCAGCTCGCGCAGCGCCGCCACATAGGCCTTGGCCACCTCCGGCGCGTACCTGCCGGCACCGACAATGGGCTTGGTGACGATCTCGATGAGCGGAATGCCGGCCCGGTTGTAGTCGAGCAGCGAGTAGTCGGCACCGTGGATACGGCCGGTGGCACCGCCCTGATGCAGGGCCTTGCCGGTGTCTTCCTCCATGTGCGCACGCTCGATCAGGACGCGGAAGGGCATCACACCCTCGTCCGTTGGGACCGCGATATCGAGGTAGCCGTTGAAGGCGATGGGCTCGTCGTACTGCGAGGTCTGGAAGTTCTTCGGCATGTCCGGATAGAAGTAGTTCTTGCGAGCAAAGCGGCACCACTCGGCAATCTCACAGTTGAGCGCGAGGCCGATGCGGATGGCCGCCTCCACGCCCTTCTCGTTGACCACGGGAAGTGCGCCGGGCAGGCCCAGACACACCGGACAGACCTGGGTGTTGGGCTCGCCACCGAAGGTGGTGGAGCAGGAGCAGAACATCTTGGTGTTCGTCGACAGTTCGACGTGCACCTCGAGGCCGAGTACGGGATCGAAACGCTCGAGCGCCTCATCGAAATCCATGAGGATGGCGGTCTTGCTCATAGTGCGGGT
>JAJXSV010000400.1 GCA_021784375.1 Actinomycetes bacterium
GTCCGGTCCCTTCACCATCGCCCTGGGCCTGGCCCTGCTGGTGGTGCTGGCTGCGGTCACCGACGGTCTGGCCGAATCACTCTCGCGTGCCACCTTCAGCTGGCGTCAGATCGTCACCATCTCCCTCACCATCGGCGTGCTGCTGACGCCCGTGTTGACAGCGGGATCATGGTTGTGGCGCAACGCTGATTCGCCCGTCCAGCGCTCCAACGCCTCCGCCATCCCGGCCTTTGTCCTGGCCAAGACCTCGATGCCGATGTCGATCCGGGTGCTCACGCTGCATCGCGACGGCGCGGGGATCGTGCGCTTCTCCATCTACGACGGCCACGATGCCACGATCGGCGACGCCGATGTGACGCGCAATGTGGCCAACGCGGAACTCGAGCGCATCGTCGGCTCCATGTTGTCCGGTCGCGATCGTACGGATGCCCAGCTGCTCGCCGGCATGGGCATCATGTACGTCACGGTCAACGATGGGGACCCCTCGATCATTCAAGCCCTCGACGGAGCGGTGGGCCTGCGTCGGCTGGCGGGCGGCACACGAGGCTCGACATCGACCTGGGAGGTGCAGGCGCCCAACCAGCGCTTCGCCCTCACCTGGTTCGAATCCGCCCAACCTGTGGTCGATCCCTTGGACTACGTCGTTGATCAGACCCTCTCGGGCCGCACTCATGTTGACGCTGCACGGTCCGCTCGCATTGTGAGCATCGCCGAGCCGCAGGGTGCCTGGCTGGCCACGCTCGATGGCAAGCCGCTGGCCAGCGATGCCGCCTATTCCACGGCCTGGCGCCAAGCCTGGACGATTCCCAAGGGAGCCCACGGCGAACTCAGCGTGGCGTACCAGCATGGACAGCGGCTGGGAGCCCTCAGTTTCGCTCTGCTCGTGCTCATCGCCGTTCTGGCGATTGCACTCCCGACCTATCGTCCCTTCGCCGATGCGGACGCGGAGGTGATGACACCGTGACCTTCTCCGTCTGGTGGCGCCGACCTGCTGCTCGCACCTTCGTGCTCATCGGCTCCATGGCGGTGTTCACCGTGGGTGGACAACTGGCCATGCCCAAGACGCCACCTGCTGCCGGAACCGTCGTGGTGCCGATCTCCTCGCTGGGCCTGGTCTGCCCCACGCTGCCCGCGGATTCCCCGGGCTTGAGCATCGCCGTCAAGGGCGCACTGCTGGCCGGGAGCCAGCCCGCATCGTTGCAGTTGCAGGCGCGCAGGCCTATCAATTTCACCGTCAAGCCCGAGGGGGTCACGACGGTGGCCGTCGCACACTCCGCGGCAGCCATGTTCAGCGCCAGCGGCCCCGCCGCGTCCCAGCTCATGGCGGATGCCAGCATCGCCGGAAACTCCAGTAGTACCAAGGGCTACGCCACCTACAGCTGTCAACCGCCGTCGAGTTCTCAATGGCTGGTCGGTGGTGCGAGCACGGTGGGCCGCACCGACCTGCTGAGCATTGCCAATGTCGACGACACCACAGCTGACGTCGACATCGAAGTGTGGTCGGAGAGTGGCAAGTCCAGTGCCCGCTCACTCCATGGCGTCGAGATCCCGCCGCGCTCGGTGAAGCAGTTATCCCTTGCCCTGCTCGAGCCGGACCGCGCCATGTTCGCCATCCATGTGGTCGCGAGCGGCGGTCAGGTCACCTCCAACATCCTCAGCCTGGGTCAACATGCCCTGTCATCGTTGGGCATCGACGTCATCGCACCCGTCAGTTCTCCGCTGGCGTCGGCGCTCGTCGGCGTGATCCCCAACGGCACGACCAAGGCCGTGCTCGGTCTGCTTTCGCCCGGGTCACCAACCGCGGCACGGGTGTCGCTCATCACGAGTGACGGGATGTACCCGCTGGCCGGCGCCGAGAACCTCACGCTGGATGCGGACAAACTGCTGCGGATCCCGCTTCCCGATGCCGCCCTGGTCGGCGACGTGATGGTGCTGGTGCAGGCGGATGCCGAGATCGTGTCTGGTGTCACCAGCGTGATCGGCATCAAGGGCGGAACCGATCTGGCGTCTGAGGCCATGTTGAGCCCCATCTACCGTGCTGCATCGGTCACTGTGGATCCCTCGGTATCCGAGGCCACGGCGCTCTTGTACTCGGACGTGGCCACCAGTGTCACCGTGCGGTTGCGTACCGGCAGTATCACGACCAGCCAGCGTCTCCCGCTCAAGGCTGGGGTCGTCACTCGTGCCAGGTTGGTCGCCGGGGCGGGGCAGGCTCACCTGCTGTCGATCCTGCCTGATGTGGATGGGGTCGTGTCCGGCAGCGTCCTCTTCGCGCGCGCCAGCATGGGCATGGCGGCGAGCAGCGTCGAGCCACTGGTGAGCATCCGCGGCTACGTCGCGGTGCCTCCGGTGCAGCCGGACGTGTCGCGCTGATCCTGCGCGCCTTCCACGCAGTGTCGTACCGTCCCGCTAGCGTTCGCTCCATGCTTCGGCAACGCCCTTGTAGTCGCCCGTCCTGTGGCGAAGCGGCCGTGGCCACGCTCACCTACGTCTACGCCGATTCCACAGCGGTGCTGGGCCCCCTGGCCACGCACGCGGAGCCACATTGTTATGACCTCTGCGATCGCCATGCCGCCAAGCTCACCGCACCCCGTGGTTGGGACATGGTTCGACTGCAGCCCAATCCCGAGGCGTTGAAGCCCAGCAGTTCCGATTTGGAGGCGCTGGCCGATCTGGTCCGTGGCGTGGGTGTGCCCAGCGCGCCCGCTCCTTCGGCTGGACCGGGTACCCGCGGTCACCTGCGCCTGCTGCCCTCCGTGTGAGCGGCACTCAACAGCCGGGTTTCTTGACGTACAAGTTCACGAGCCCGACCGTATTCCGATCTCCGCCCTCGTCGAGCCGTC
>JAJXSV010000401.1 GCA_021784375.1 Actinomycetes bacterium
GTTATCCGAGCAATGCGAGGAAACAGTCTTGGCAGCAAAGAAGACTGTGGTCTGGGCGCCCGCCGGGATGCTCAATCCATCGAGTCGTTGGTAGTAGCGCTCGGTGGCCTTCGTCACCACATCCGTCATCGTGTAGTACACCTCGAACCCGGTCAGCGCCGTGGCCCCCGAGTTGTGCAGGGTCAGCTGCAGGCGGTCGCCAATGGCGGTACCCGTGGCCGGGTCCACGTTGTTCTCCGCCAGCGCCTGCGTGATCTGCAGCACCGGCGAGGTGGAGGGGTTCACAATGGGATCGGCCTTCACCGGCAGCAGCAGGGCCGCGCTCGAACTCGGCGTGGCGCCCGGGCTGGCGGAGGCAGCAGCGATGGCGGCGCTCAGCTTGGCGCTGCCCGACGTGCTCGACGCTGTCGACGAGCAGCCCGCGAGCAACACGCCTCCCGCAATCATCACGGCGGTGATGGTGGTCATGGATCGATTCATGCGCTTCTCCTCAGGAGGTTCTTGCGGGTGGTGGTGAGTGTCGCGAACACGAGCGAGAACATGCTCGTGATC
This sequence comes from Actinomycetes bacterium, assembly GCA_021784375.1. The sequence goes on from JAJXSV010000401.1 coordinate 553, forward strand.
CAGATGGTGATGCCGTTGTTCCAGACGCCGTGCCAAACCGTGGCCAGCGGCTGCTGATTGAAGATGTCCTTGATGCCCAGATAGGCGAAGGTGAAGCGCTCGTAGTGCTTGGTCACCGAGGAAACCTCGAGCGCATTGCGAGCGGTGTCGAAAGCACTGAAGTGTGCGAGCACTCCGAGCTCCGCGGACTTCGGTACCTGCAGACTTCTGAAGAGACCACCGGGAACCTGGTTGTCGGGATCCATGGTGTCGCCGATCTGCGGAATGACGAGCACCACCACCAGCCAGATCAGGAGCCCGAAGATGAGGGCACTGCTGGGTCGACGCATGGCCGCGGAGAGGCCGAGCGCAACGGCGCTGAACAGCACCAGGTAGGCCCACGAAGCGAGTGCGGCGATTCCCAGCCGCGCATAATCGATGGACTGCAGGGGAGCGTTACCGACGACGAGCACGGTGAGGGTTACCGCTCCGAAGATCGCCAGCAGCGCAATGGCCCAGGCCGTGGCCAGAGCCGTCAGCTTGCCCACGGCAAGGGACCAGCGGCCGATGGGACGGGTGAAGATGAGTTCGAGGGTGCCGCGACGACGCTCCTTGGCGATCGCCACGTAGCCCAGAATCACCGCGAAGAGGCCACCGATGATCTCGATGTACTCGATGCTGCCGCGCATGAGTTGGAGCGGGAACAGCTGCGGCTGCGCCGGAACCACGGTGCTGCCGGCCTGCTTCAACGCAGCCACATAGGCGTTGTACTGCGCCATGCGACTGGCGAAGGCCAACGAGGAGATGTACACCGACACCACCACTGCTGCGAGCACCAGGCCGAGCACGATCGTCACCAGGCGGTTGCGTCGAAGATCGAGCAACTCCTTGCGCATCACTGCCAACGCGCTAGTCATGGAACACCGTCCGGAGTGAGGCACGCGGGGTCAGCATGAGCGCCAGGCCCGCGAGCAGAGTGGTGGATATGAGTACAGCGACGGCCTGGCCGGCACTGCCGGTGACGTCGGGGTTGCCAAGCAGCAGCCCACTCACCGTCTTGAACTGCTCGGTGATGGAGATGGGGCCCAACAGTCCGTGCAGGGTGGCGAAGGTGCCGTCGGTCGCCGGCGGTGCTGGCACCGGGTTGAGAAGGGACACGGGGTTGGCGCCGGTGGAGAGTTGCGGGAGTACGAAGGTGATGAGCGCCCACACCGCGATGGGAAGTAGCAGCGCGCCCGTCTCCTGCCGACTGCGCAGACCACTCATCAGGCCCAGTGCCGCGAACGCGGTGAGGAGGACGAGCACCAGCGCGAAGAAGGCGAGCAGGCGCAGCGAATCCACGGCATTGAGCGGGCCCGTGATGACGCTGAGCGTGAGCCAGGCCAGGGCGGCAATCACGATGGTGATGGCACCCAGGGCGGCCACGATGCCCAGCAGTTTCCCTGCCAGGAAGGAGCGGCTGCCGATCGGCCGGCTCAGCACCAGGTCGGTCGCGCGAGCCCGTCTGTCCCGCATGCCGGACATGGCACCCAACACGATCGAGGACAGCGCACCGATGAGCACCACGTAGATCACGGTGTTCCGCGAGAAGTACAGCGGCGACACATTGACGAAGGGATTGGGTGCCGTGGTGAGCCCGCTGCGGACAGTCTCACGCCACACGCTGCTCACGGTCTGGTTGGTGAGCCAACCGATGAAGCTGGAGAGCGCAACCATGAGGACGAAGACACTGAGCAGCACCTTGGGCAGGCGCTCCCGACGCAGGCTCGTCACCTCATGCCGCGCCACACTGACAATGACGCTCACGCGGCTACTCCATCGCGGATGCGCAGGTAGATGTCCTCGAGCGAGTTGTCGCCGGGGAAGGCCTGGACGGTTGCCTCGAGGCTGTCGTGGTAGGCGAGCACGCCATTGCGCATGATGCCGATGCTGGTGCAGGTCATCGTCACTTCGGCCAAGAGGTGCGTGTTCATGAAGATGGTGATGCCGAGGTCGCGGTTGAGCGCGATGATGAGGTCGCGCAGTTGGCGCACGCCTTCGGGATCAAGGCCGGACGTGGGCTCGTCGAGGAAGAGCACGGCCGGCTTGTGCAGGATGGCCTGCGCGATGCCAACGCGCTGACGCATGCCCTTACTGAAAGTGCCCACCCGTAGGTCGCGGTTGTGTGCGAAGTCCAGGTACTCCAGCACCTCACTGATGCGGGCATCGGGACGCTGCAGTCCCGAGAGATGCGCGAAGAAGCGGAGGTTCTCCATGGTGCTGAGCTGGTCGTAGAACTGCACGCTCTCCGGCAGGTAGCCGAGGTTGCGT
>JAJXSV010000402.1 GCA_021784375.1 Actinomycetes bacterium
CCGCCACGCGAGAGCGCGAGCATGAACAGGTTGTCCTGGTACTCGGAGTGGATGGACCACTTGGAGTGGGGTGTCAGATAGCGCACGGCCACGCCGGCCTCCGTGACGTCTCCGATCTCCGGGTAGCCCGAGAGCGCATGCAGGTTCAGCGGTGGGCGGAAGGTCGGGAACTGCTCACCGAGTTCGGACATCCAGTCGTGGTCGATGAAGAAGTGCTGCCGTCCCGTCAGGGTGTGCCAGGGCTTCTTGCGTTCCACGTTGATGGTGAACGGCGAGTAGCGGCGACCGCCGTGCTCGCTCCCGGACCACTCCCAGGACGTGATGACACTCTGCGGACGGCTCTGCGTGTCCGCGAAGGTGATCTGCTTGCCTTCGTGCTCCGCCGCCAGATCGGCCAAGCGCATCCCGGTGCGCTTCTCCAGCACCTCGAAGCCGGCCACGGCAATGGCGCCGTTGGACACCCCGGACAGCGCGAGGATGGCCTCGCAGGCCTGCTCCGCGAGCTGCAGTGACGGACGCCCGTCCGCCACCCCTCCGCGGACGACGCCGTTCACACGCTTGAGGTACTCGACGGTGGCGCCCTGCTTCAACTGCACGCCCTTGACGACGGTGCCCAGGGTCTCGACATTCGGTCCGAGTGAGGCCATCTTGGCGCCGATGGCGGCATAGTCCCGCTCCACCACCACGAGCGCCGGCATCGTCCGACCGGGGATCGGGTCGCATTCGCCGAGCGTCCAGTCGCGCACAACACCACCCGGTTGCGCGATCTCGGTGGGGGTGTCGTGCTGCAACGGCAGGGCCACGAGATCCCGACGCGTGCCGAGGTGCTGTTCCGCCAACCTGCTGAACACCTGCGCCATCCGTTGGAAGGCGTCATAGTCGCTGCGCGTCTGCCAGGGCGGCGCGATCGCCGCGTTGAAGGCGTGGATGTACGGGTGCATGTCGGTCGAGGACAGGTCGTACTTCTCATACCAGGTCGCCGCCGGCAGGAGCACGTCGGAGAAGAGCCCCGTGCTCGTCATGCGGAAGTCCATCGAAACGAGCAGGTCGAGCTTCCCAACGGGCGCGTCCGCGTGCCACTTCACGTCCTTGGGACGCTTGCCCTCCGGGGTCTCGGCGCCGCTGTGCGCGCCGTCGGCACCGAGCAGGTGGTGCAGGAAGTACTCGTTGCCCTTGCCCGATGAACCCAGCAGGTTCGCGCGCCAGACGGTGAGCACGCGGGGGAAGTTCTCCGGTGAGTCCGGATCCTCCACCGCGAAGTGCAAGCGCCCTTCCCGCAGTTCCCGGACGACGTAGTCCTTGGGATCCAGGCCCGCTGCTTCCGCTTCCTCGACCAGGTCGATGGGGTTGCGGTTGAAGGTGGGATAGGACGGCAGCCAACCCATGCGCGTCGCCTTCACCAAGGTGTCCGCCATGGTCATGTCCGCGAACAGCCCCTTGCCCAGTGGACTCGCGATCGCCTCCGCGTCGAATGCGTCGTAGCGCCACTGATCGGTGGCCAGGTACCAGTAGGGCGTGCCGGCCATCTGGCGCGGTGGCCGTGACCAGTCTGCGCCGAACGCGAGCTGAGCCCAACCGGTGAAGGGGCGCGCCTTCTCCTGCCCCACATAGTGGGCCCAGCCACCACCGTTCTTGCCCTGGCAACCGGTGAGCATCACCAACGAGATGATGGCGCGGTAGATGGTGTCGGAGTGGTACCAGTGGTTCGTGCCGGCACCGAGCGTGATCATCGAGCGCCCGCCCGAGTCCTTGGCATTCTGCGCGAATTCTCGCGCGACCCTGATCACTGCCTCCGCGGGCACCGAGGTGATGTCCTCCTGCCAGGCGGGCGTGTGGGGCGAGGCGGCATCTGCATAGTCCGCTGCCCACTGTCCCGGCAGGCCTTCACGACCGACGCCGTACTGGGCCAGCAGCAGGTCGTAGACGGAGGTGACGGTGCGTCCGCCGATCGACATCGTCGGCACCCCGCGACGGACCACGCCGGCCATGTCTGCGGTTCCGTCGAAGCGGGGCAGGTCAAGGGCCACCGCCTGCTCGCTTCGCTCGTAGACGCTCAGGAGCGGGTCGATGTCGCCGAGTTCGAGGTTCCACTGGCCGATGCCGTCGTCGTTGTGGCGGAAGCCGATCGAGCCGCGCGGCACGACGACCTCTCCCGTGCCCGCGTCCAGGAGGACCGGCTTCCACTCCGCACTCTCCTGCGCGATGCCCAGATCGGCAGCGGTGACGAACTTGTCGGGCACGAAGCCATCGCCGTGCGCACGCAACGACACAAGGAAGGGCAGGTCCGTGTACTGCTTGACGTACGAGGTGAACTCGTCGGTCTGGGCATCGACGTAGAACTCCTTGAGCACGACATGCCCCATCGCCATGGCCAACGCACCGTCGGTGCCGGGCTGGGCGGGGAGCCATTCGTCGGCGAACTTCGTGTTGTCGGCGTAGTCCGGGCTGACCGTGATGACCTTCTGCCCCTTGTAGCGGGCCTCCGTCATGAAATGGGCGTCCGGCGTCCGGGTCGTCGGGATGTTCGAGCCCCACATGATGAGGTAGCTGGCATTCCACCAGTCGGCCGACTCCGGCACGTCGGTCTGGTCGCCCCAAATCTGCGGCGAGGCGATGGGCAGGTCGCAGTACCAGTCGTAGAAGGACAGCATGGTGCCGCCGATGAGCGAGGTGTAGCGCGCGCCCGCGGCGTGCGAGGCCATGGACATGGCGGGGATCGGCGAGAAGCCCGCCACCCGGTCCGGCCCGTACTTGCGGATGGTGTGGATCTGCGCCGCCGCCGTGATATTGAGCGCCTCGTCCCAACTGGTGAGCACCAGGCCAACGCGGCCGCGG
>JAJXSV010000403.1 GCA_021784375.1 Actinomycetes bacterium
CCCAACCGGTGAGACGGCCGGCGATGAGGAGATGTGCCGTGGAGGAGATGGGCAGGTATTCGGTGAGTCCCTGCAGGATTCCATAGACAACGGCGTGCAACCAGGGCATCGGTGCTCCTCGGGGTTTGGTTGAGTGAACGGTACGCGACCGCCGCCGCGAGCGTAGACGGCGCGCGAGCCTCCGTCGGCAGCTCGCCGCAAGCCTTTACGGTGTGTTCATGAATCGCACCCTGGGCCGCTCGGGCCTACTGGTTTCACCGCACGGGCTGGGCACCATGACCTGGGGTCGCGAGACCGACGTGCACGAGGCCCGCGAACTGCTCGAGGTCTTCCTGGCTGCGGGCGGCAATTACATCGACACGGCCCCCTTCTTCGGCGAGGGCCGTTCCGAAGCCATCGCCGCCCAGGCCCTGAAGCAGGCCGATCGTTCAAGCGTGGTGGTGGCCAGCCATGGCGGCCGTCGGCCCAATGCCGATCGCCCCATCGATTCCTCGCGCAGCTTCCTGCTGCCGGCCCTCGACGCCAGCCTGAAGGCACTCGAACTTGAGTACGTGGATGTGTGGTTCATCGACCGCTTCGATCCGCTCACCCCCGTCGAAGAACTGCTCCTCACCATGGACATTGCCGTGCGCAGCGGTCGCACGCGTTACGTGGGAGTTGGCAATTACAGCGGCTGGCAGCTGGCGCAGATTGCGTCGCTCGCCGGAGACAGCATCCCGCTGGTGGCGTCCAGCATGGAGTACTCGTTGGTGCAGCGGGGCATCGAACGGGAACACCTCGACGCGGCCATCCAGTGCGGAGTGGCGGTGGTGCCGTGGTCGCCGCTCGGCCGTGGTGTGCTGACCGGCAAATACCGCAACGGTGTCCCGGCCGATTCCCGTGGTGCCTCGCCGGTGTGGGGGCGCTGGCTTCATGAGCAGCTGTCCGCGGACGCCCGCCGCGTCGTCGAAGCGGTGGCCATGGCCGCGTCGGGACTGGGACTGGCGCCCATCGATGTGGCGCTGGCCTGGTCCCGCGCCCGCACTGGCACCGTCGCTGCCTTGCTGGGGCCACGAACCGTTGGACAGTTGCGCGCCGCACTGGCCAACGTCGATCTGGTGCTGCCGAAGGAGATCGCTGTGGCACTGGATGAGGTCTCTGCGCTGCAGTGGCAGTACCCCGATCCCGCACCGCGCGACTTCCGCGCCTGAACCATCAGCAAGAGCGTAGGAAGCGATCCATCACCCGGGTGCCGAAGGTCAGGCCTGCCACCGGCACGCGCTCGTTCACTCCGTGGAAGAGCTTGCTGAACTCCAGGTCCGGAGGCAGGCGCAGGGGGATGAAGCCGAAGGGGCGCATGCCCAACTGGCGGAAGGCTTTGGCGTCGGTGCCACCACTCATGAGGTACGGCACGGCGATGCCTTCGGGATCTTCCGCTCGAATGGCGGCGGCCATGGCCTCCACGGTGGGTCCGTCGAAGGTGGTCTCCAGGGCGATGTCCTGGAACATCTCGACGATTTCCGCCTGGCCGCCAAGCAACTCCTCCATGGTGCGATCGAACTCATCTTCGAACCCGGGCAGTACGCGTCCGTCAACACTGGCATCGGCCGTCTCCGGGATCACGTTCATCTTGTAGCCGGCTTCGAGCATGGTGGGTTGGGCGCTGTTGGCGAAGGTGGCACCGATGAGCCCGGCCAACGGCCCCAGCACGCGCAGCAGTTGCTCCTGATTCTCCGGATCCACGTCCTCGCCTAGGGCCTGCGAGAGCTCGTACAGGAAGCGCTTGTTGGTCTCCGTGATGCGAACCGGCCAGGGATGGCGTCCGATGCGCGCCAGCACCTCGGCCAGGGCCGTGACGGAGTTGTTGTCGTTGAGCATGGAGCCATGACCGGCACGACCCGTGGCGCGCAGCTTCATCCAGCGCAGCCCCTTCTCGGCGGTCTCGATGAGGTAAAGGCGCTTGCCGGGTGAGACCTCGAAGGAGAACCCGCCGACCTCGCCGACGCACTCGGTGATGCCCGTGAACCATTCGGGATGGTGCTCGGTGACCCAATGCGCGCCATGCGCGCCACCTGCCTCCTCGTCGGGCAGGAAGAGGAAGGTGGTGTCGCGGTCGGGCTGGACGCCATTGCGCACCCACGAGCGCAGGCAGGCCAGAATGGTGGCGACACCATCCTTCATGTCGACCGCGCCGCGACCCCACACCATGCCCTCGGCGATTTCCGCCGCGAAAGGATCGTGCTCCCAGTCCCCCACGGCCGGCACCACGTCGAGATGTGCGTGCACGAGCAATCCGGGCCGCTGCGGATCACGACCGGGCAGGCGGGCGATGACTCCGGCACGCTTCTCGCTGCTGGTGCTGTAACGCTCGGCCTGCAGGCCCACCTCCAGCAGTTGCTGTTGGACGTAGTCCGCGACCTCGATTTCGCCCGGCCCGCTGCCATTGCCGAAATTGGTGGAGTCGATGCGGATCAGCTGTTGCAGCAGCTGCACCACTTCGGCTTCGGCGTCGGGCAGCGGGGTGATGGCGTCAGGTGTGGTCATTGGCCCATTCTGGACCTTCCGCTTCGTGAGGGCATTTGGTTGCCCCGCGCGCCGCTTGGTAGTGTTCCGCCCGCGCAAGCACCACTCGTCCGGGTGGCGGAATAGGCAGACGCGCTAGCTTGAGGTGCTAGTCCTCGCAAGGGGATGGGGGTTCAAGTCCCCCCTCGGACACGCAAGGCCCGTGGACTCCACTCCGCGGGCCTTCTGCCTTCTCCTAGGCTCGGCCACGGGGTGCTTGATGATCGAGACACAATCGCTCACACGACGATTCGGGCCGCTGCTGGCGGTGGTCAATCTCACGCTG
>JAJXSV010000404.1 GCA_021784375.1 Actinomycetes bacterium
TTGCACTGCTCACACACAAGGTGCGAGTGCTGCCCCCGGAGGTCTCCGCACTTGTCAGTGCGCCGGCGTCGGACATCGTGCTGGTCGACGGTCGCCGCGACTTGGCCGCAGCACGTTCGCTGTGCCGGCTCGTCCGCACCACCGGCATCGACAACAACATCGTCCTCATCGCCACCGAGGGAGGGCTGGCGGCCGTTTCCGCGGACTGGGGTATCGACGATGTTCTGCTCGACACCGCTGGTCCGGCGGAGGTCGACGCCCGCATCCGCCTGGCTCTGGGCAGGCAGCTGGCCATGGCCGGCAACAACGGCTCCGAGTCCACGGAGGAGATCCGTCATGGTGAACTTGTCATCGATGAGGCCACCTACACGGCCAAGCTTCACGGTCGCGCGCTTGACCTCACGTTCAAGGAGTTCGAGCTCCTGAAGTTCCTGGCCAGCAGCCCCGGGCGCGTGTTCTCGCGCGCCCAGTTGCTGCAGGAGGTCTGGGGCTATGACTACTTCGGTGGCACGCGCACCGTCGATGTGCACGTGCGTCGGCTGCGCATGAAACTGGGCAGTGACTTCGAGAACCTCATCGGCACCGTGCGCAACGTGGGCTACCGCTTCGAGACCGAGCAGACGCGCCAGTCCTCCACCATCGCTTGATCCCCATCCCGCTTCACCGCCGGAACTCACTGAAAACACGGCGTGTCGCGCAAGAACTGCCGGTGAAGCGCGAGGGTGGGGGGCGTCAGAAGGTGGGGGCGATGGTTCTCAGGCGGTTGGCCATGTCGCCTGCGAGGCCGTACAGCGGATCGAGTGCCGACTGCGCCATGGGCTTGCCCGTCGTATCCACGGCATACAGCGCGGCGAGCACGCGACCCTGTACCTGATAGACGAGGAAGGCGGTCTGCGGTTGCCCATCAACCTTCATGGTGGTGTGGATGATGAGCCGCGCATCCGCCGGCAGCAGTGGCGTGTTCGACGGTCCCGGTGCCGGATGGAAGGCGAAGACAATGGTGTGGCCGTCGAAGGTCTTCACCGGCTTGTCGACAGGGCAGGCGATGCGGGCCGCCGTCACCTCGTGCAGCGCCTGCTGCGCGGCCGCGTCCGACTGGTAGAGCACCACTTCGCTGGAGATGCCGGCGAAGCTGCCGTGCTTGTCGTAGGCCGCGCGTTGATCGCGGGCACTGCGCAGGGCCTCGCTGGGGTAGTTGGCAGCGCAGAAGTCCAGTGTGGGAATGCCGAGTGACGTGCCATCGGGTTCCGTCCTGACCGTGAGTGCAGGGCCGAGCTCAGCGGCCTGCAGACCGATCTGCTGCAGGCGGGCCTGCACGGTGGCGGATGTCGTGGCTGCAGGCGCGGAATTGCCCCAGCCGGTGGCAGGGTAGTCGGGCATCCCGACCAGACCGGGGCGCAGGCTGTCAGCCATATCCAGTGGTTTCACGCGCGCCTCCGCCAGGGCGGCATCACGCGCATCCGTCAGGCCACAACCACTGACGGCCAGGGCGGTGGCCAAAGCCCATCCGGTCAGACGCAGCGCACGCATGGGCACAGTATGGCGGGCCTCAATGCGCCGCGCGTTGCAGGCGGTCGCGGATGGCCGAGCCCAAGCCCGCGTCCTCCGGCAGCACTGCGATCACATCGCGCAGTCCCAGTTCATCACTGCGACGCAGGGCGGCATAGAGGTTGCGCGCGTACTCCCCGTGGTCGGCCGCTTCCAGCAGCCGCACCATCCCCGCGGGTGTGCGCACGGCGGCGCTGGCGATGAGCCCGGCACCCACGCTCGCGCTGTTCACGTCCTCGGCTTCGACGATGTGCACGGTGGCGGTGGGCGCGTAGTGGCTGGCCAGGGTTCCGGAGGCGCGAATGCGACCATCCGCCCCCAGCACTGCCAGTCCGGTTGTCTGCTCGATCATCTCGACGGACACGGCGCCGGTGCGCAGCAGCCGTGGCGACGACCCGGTGCAGTCCACGATGGTGGATTCAACACCGACGGCGCAGGGGCCGCCGTCGAGCAGGTAGTCGTCGGTTCCCAGCAGGTTGCCGATGTCCGCCAACACATGCTCGATAGCAGTGGGGCTCACCTTGCCGAAGCGATTGGCGCTGGGCGCTGCTACCCCGCGACCCAGATGTTCCAGCACCTCGTGCATGAGCGGATGGGCCGGCACGCGCAGGCCCACCGTGTCCTGGCCGCCGGTGACGATGTCGAGCACCTCGGGGAGTTTGGGCAGGATGAGGGTGAGCGGCCCCGGCCAGAAGGCCGCGGCCAGCAGTTGCGCGTAGGCCGGCATCTGGCGTGCCCAGGACCGGACCTGGCGGGCATCGGCGAGGTGCACGATGAGTGGATGATCGGCTGGCCGGCCCTTGACCGTGAAGATGCGAGAGACCGCGACCGCGTTGGTGGCATCGGCGCCCAAGCCGTACACGGTTTCCGTCGGCAGTGCAGCCAGACCGCCGCGACGCAGGCACTCCGCGGCCAGCCGCGCGTCGGTTCCCATCACACGCGCATTGTGCCTGCAGGCAGTCGGCGACGTCGAACCGTGAATAATGAAGTCATGGGCCTGCGCGTGCTGGTGGTGGAGGACGACGGACTCACCCGCTCCAGCGTGGCCTCTGCCTTGCGGCAGCAGGGTTTGAGCGTCATTGGGGAAGCGGCGTCCGCGAGCGAGGCCATGAAGTTCGCCGCCCTGGGTCACCCGGAAGCGGCGGTGCTGGATCTCGATCTCGGCATCGGCCCCAATGGTGCCGATATCGCCATCGCCCTGCGTCGGCAGAATCCTGCGATCGGCATCGTCGTGCTCACCACCTACGACTCGCCCCGCCTGCTTGCGCAGCAGGC
>JAJXSV010000405.1 GCA_021784375.1 Actinomycetes bacterium
GCTGGCCGTGCCCTTGATGTCGGGCTGGAGCCACATCATCAGTCTGCCGCGGCTGGCCAAGGCGGGACTCTTCGGCCAGGGCCTCGGTCTCATCGCCTTCGCGGCTGCCGCCAACCCGCGATGGGCAGCGGCGGCGCTGGTGCTCGTCGGGGGAGCCTTCCTGATGACGATTTCCGCCGGCAACACCGCCGTGCACCTCATCGTTGCCAATCGCATGCGCGGCAGGGTCATCGCCATCCGGGTGATGATCTACACCGGCTCGTTCCCCATCGCCGGTGTGGTGCAGGGTGCATTGGCCGATCGCTTCGGGCCGCGGGCCACGGTCGCTGGCGCGGGAGCCATGCTGCTCGTCGCAGCCTCGGTGTTCAGTGCACTGCGTGGGCGCTACTCACTGTCGCACATGACCGATGCGCATGACGAAGACGCCGCGCTCTCCTGAGCGGGTCAGTGCAGGTTGTGCATCGCGCGCTCGTAGGACGTGGTGATACTCGCGGCGGTCGCTTTGACCTTCGCTCCCAGCGCCGTCCAGTTCACGCTGCCAGTTGGGCCGGAGACGGCCACCGAGGCGATGGCCTGCCCATCGAACACGATGGGTGCGGCGACTGCAGCGAGGCCCAGGGCTCGCTCCTCCCGCTCGAAGGCGATGCCGCTGCTGCGCACCTGCTTGAGCTCGTCGATGAACCGCGAAGGCGAGGTGATGGAGTGGGGGGTTTCACGGACCAGGCCGCCTTCCGCCACGACGCGGATGTCCTGTGGGGCGCGGAAGGCCAGGATGGCCTTGCCCAGGGCGGTTGGTGAAGCGGCTGCTCGCGCGCCCGGCACATCGAGCACGCGACGCGACTCCGGTTTGTGCAGGGTCTCGACGTAGACGATCTGGCTGCCGGAGAGCACGGCCAGATGCACGGGCAACCCCGCCTGCACGTAAAGGTGGCACATGTCATGCATCGCCACTTCCCGTAGCCCCTGCGGACGGTTGAAGTCGACGCGACTTCCCAACTCGAAGAGGGAGAGCCCGAGCCGGTAGTCGGCACCGGCGCGTTCCACGAAGCCGGCACCCTCGAGGTCAGTGAGCAGGCGGAAGGTCGTGGACTTGGGCATATGCGCCCGTGCTGCGAGGACTCCCAGACTGACGCTGGGACCGGCATGACGAAATGCGGCCAACAGGCGCAGGGCCTTGCCCACGGCGGTGAGTTGTCGGCGGTCGAGCCCAGCTGCTTCACCCGCTGCCTTGCCGGCCGATTCGGGAACCGGGATCTGGCCCAGGCCCTTGGGTGTTGGCACGACTCCTCCATCAACATTCGGCTGGGCGGGTAGGCGTGGCCTCCGTGCCCCTGAAGGTTCGCAGTTCCGGGGACCTTACGCAGGGCACGAACCGGATGCGGCATACGTCGTTCCGCCCTGTGAAACGAAGGGCTGCCGAGTGCGACTCGGTGGCAGCCCCGTGGCGCGCCACTGCTGCCGTCCGTCGTGCCGGCGCCCCGCAGCCCACTGCGCGGGCGTAGCGTGAGGGGCAAGCGCAGGGGCCGCGATCCGGTCCGCGCGGGAGGGGCGCGCCATGAGCGACGACTGGTCATTTGCCACCAAGCAGATCCACTCGGGGCAGTCACCCGATCCAGGCACCGGCTCCATCTCCCTGCCCATCTTCCAAACCACGGCCTATCAGTTCCGTGACACCGCACACGCGGCTGATCTGTTCGCTCTGCGCGATCCCGGTCACTCCTACACGCGAATCTCCAACCCCACGCAACAGGCGGTTGAAGAACGTATGGCGGCGCTGGAAGGGGGAGTGGCATCACTGCTCGTGGCGTCAGGAATGGCGGCCACGGCCATGGCCATCATGAACGTGGCGGAAGTGGGTGACCACGTGGTGGCCAGCCGCAACATCTACGGCGGCATCCACAACCTGCTGAGTTTCACTCTGCCGCGCTTCGGCGTCACCACCACCTTCGTCGATGACGCACATGACCTCGACGCCTGGAAGGCGGCGGCGCGCCCCAATACCAAGGCCTTCTTCGGCGAGGGGCTTTCCAACCCGCTCGGCGTGTGCCTGGACATCGAAGGCATTGCCGAGGTCGCGCACTCCTTCGATGTGCCATGGATCGTCGACAACACCATTGCCACCCCCTATGTCACGCGACCCTTCGAGTACGGCGCGGATGTGGTGACCCACGCGGCGTCGAAGTACCTGTCGGGACACGGCAGCGTCATTGCCGGGCTCATCGTGGACAGCGGCCACTTCGACTTCGCCAAGCACGCGGAGAAGTTCCCGGGATTCAACACTCCAGATCCCAGTTACAACGACATCGTGTATGCGCAGCAGTTCGGTGTGGGGTCACCCAGCGGCAACATCGCCTACATCCTCAAGGCGCGTGCGCAGTTGCTGCGCGACTTCGGCCCCGCCATCTCACCCTTCAACGCCTGGCTGATCGCGCAGGGCCTCGAAACCTTGAGTATGCGCATGCGCGTGCATCTCGAGAATGCGCAACGCATTGCCGAGTGGCTGGCCGGGCATGAGCAGGTGCTGGCCGTCGCCTACAGCGGCCTGCCCTCCTCGCTCTGGCATGACAACCAGCAGCGCTATGCGGCCAAGGGCGGCGGTGCGGTCATGTCATTCGAGATCCGCGGCGGCATGGAGGCCGGACGCGCGTTCGTCGAAGGGCTGCGCATGTTCAAGCACGTGGCCAACATCGGTGACGTGCGCTCACTGGTGATCCATCCCGCTTCCACCACCCATGCCCAGCTGGGCCCAGAAGGACGTCGGCGTGCCGGAATCACCGACGGCATGATCCGCCTGAGCATCGGCATCGAGGACTTCGAGGAC
>JAJXSV010000049.1 GCA_021784375.1 Actinomycetes bacterium
CTCGCGGCGGCTCATCCTCGACCCTGGACCTCAACGCCATGCCCACGCCGGTGGCCCAGGTGGTCCGCACGGCCTACGGCGACGTGACGGGTCACGTCTTCCTGGTGGCCAGCGTGCTCTCGGTCGTCGGCCTGATCGCGGTGCTCCTCATCAAGGAGGTCCCGCTCCGCGAGACCCTCGCCCAGCCCAGGAGCGACGAGGAGACGATCGACACCGGGATCCTCGTCGAGGTCTGAGGATCCGGAGCGCCCCCGACGCCATCCCTGAACATGGGTGAGCCAAGGCACATGGGGCGCCGGAATAGTCCGCGCGTGGCCGTCGTTTGAATGCTTGAACCTTCAAGCATCGACAGCAAGGAGAACCCATGACCGCCACCGCCGAGGCGAGCCCGTTCGCGATCGACGACCACGCGGCCGACGTCCTGTTCCGCGAGGCCCACACGGCCTACGGCTTCACCTCGGAGCCCGTGAGCGACGACGAGCTCGAGGCCGTGTACGAACTCATGAAGTTCGCACCGACCATGAACAACGCCCAGCCGCTGCGCATCACCTTCGTGCGCGGCGACGAGGCCAAGGCGCGCCTGCTGCCCCACATCTTCGATGGCAACAAGGCCAAGTCCGAGCAGGCGCCGGTGGTGGCGATCCTCGCCGCAGACGTCGACTTCCACGAGCACCTGCCGCGCCTGGCACCGCAGTCCGCGGGCGCCCGGGAGCGCTTCGCCGGATCTCCGATGCGCGAGCAGATCGCACGCAACAACGCCTGGATGCAGGCCGGCTACTTCATCATCGCGGCGCGTGCCGTCGGCCTCAACGCCGGCCCCATGGGTGGCTTCAACGCCGCCGGCGTGGACGAGGAGTTCTTCTCGGGCTCCAGCCAGCGGACCATCATGATCGTCAACATCGGGCACGTGTCGGACGCCGGACAGTTCCCGCGCAATCCGCGCCTGGGCTTCGGCGAGGCCGTGAACGTCCTCTAGGACGCACCGAACGCGAAGGCCGCGCTTGCTCCACGCAGCGCGGCCTTCGCCTTGCCTCAGGCAAGCGGGCGAACCGGCGGGCGACCCGCTCACCTGGGCCCGATCACACCGGCTACTTGCGGTCGCCCAGCCTGAGGCTGTGGCGCACGGCATTGCCCACGCCCTCCACCTCGATGAGGAATCCGTCGTGCCCGTAGGGCGAGTGCAGGGTGATGAGCTGCTCGGACATGGGAGCGGAGTCGGCGATCTGCTGCTGCAGCGACGGCGGGAACAGGCGATCGGTGTCGATCGCGACGGGCTGCACGGGCACCTTGATCGACGCCAGCGCGGCCTCCACCCCGCCCCGTCCCCGGCCGATGTCGTGCGTGTTCATGACATCGACGAGCACCAGGTAGGTGTTGGCATCGAAGCGTCGCGCCAGCTTGGCGGCCTGATGGTCGAGGTAGGACTCCACACTCCAGCGTCCGGTCCGGTCCGGCTGCAGCGAGTGCCCGAAGCGCACGTCCATCTCGTAGTCGGTGCGGTAGGTGAGGTGGGCGATGCGCCGGGCGATGCCGAGGCCCTCGACCGGCCCCACCGGCAGGTCGTAGTAGTCGCCGCCATTGAAGTTGGGGTCGGTCTTGATGGCCCGGATCTGGATGGATGCAGTGCCGATCTGATCGCCCGTCGAGGCGCAGCCGGAGCCGATGACGCAGATGGCGCCGACCCGGTCCGGATGCATGACGGCCCATTCCAGGGCGCGCATGCCACCCAGCGAAGGACCCACGGAGAGCACGAAACGGTCGATGCCAAGGGCATCGGCGAAGGCGACCTCCGCCGCCACCTGATCGCGCACGGTGATGCGTGGGAAGCGTGAGCCCCACGGATGGCCGTCGGGTGCGTCGCTGGCCGGGCCGGTGGAACCCTGGCAGCCCCCGATGACGTTCGGGCACACCACGTAGTAGCGATCGGTGTCGAAGGGCATGCCCGGCCCCACCATGGCCGGCCACCAACCCGGGACGTCAGACCATCCGGTGAGGGCATGGTTGATGAGCACCGCGTTCGACCTGTCGGCGTTGAGTTCGCCCCACTCCTGGTAGGCGATGGTGACATCGGGCAGCACCTCGCCCGACTCGAGCGCAAGGTCTCCGAGGCCCAGGAACAGTCGCGCCCCCGGGTCGTCACCCTCACGCCAGGCGCCGGTGACCGGGAGCTCTGGGGTCTCGGGTTGCAGGAACACGCGATTCGGCGTGTGGTGGCCGGACAGGTCGTGGCCCTCGATGTGTGTCATCGCGCACTCCCGCCGCAGGATCCGGGACGGGTGCACCGACAACCGCTACACATGATGGGGAGTCTTCCGCCTAGACGCGAGCCGCGGCAAACCCGACCTCGAGGTCGCGCTTGATGTCATCGATGTGCTCCAGGCCGACGCTCAGTCGCACCAGACCGGGTGTGACCCCCGCCGTGAGCTGCTCGTCCGGGTTGAGCTGCGAGTGGGTGGTGGATGCCGGGTGGATGGCGAGCGAGCGCACGTCACCGATGTTCGCCACGTGCGAGTGCAGCGCGAGCGCATCGATGAAGCGCTTGCCTGCCTCCACGCCGCCCTTCAGTTCGAAGGACAGCACGGAGCCGGAGCCCTTGGGCGCGTACTTCTGCTGCAGCGCATGCCACGGGGAGGTGGGCAACGTCGAGTAGTAGACGGTCGCCACATCGGGGTGCGAGGCGAGGAAGTCGGCCACGGCCGCGGCATTGCTGAGATGACGCTCCATGCGCAGGCTCAAGGTCTCGAGGCCGAAGGCGAGCAGCCAGGCGTTGAAGGGCGAGACCGCAGCTCCGATGTCACGGAGCAGGGTGAGGCGGATGCGGAAGATGTAGCTGAGGTTGGCGCCGAACGCGGAGCCGACACCGAGCGCCTGCGCGTACACGATGCCGTTGTACGACGGGTCGGGCTCGTTGAAGTTCGGGTAGCGCTCCGGGTACCGGGCGTAGTCGAACCTGCCGGCGTCGATGATGGCGCCGACGATCGAGGTGCCGTGCCCGGCCAGGAACTTGGTCGCCGAGTGCACGACGACATCCGCCCCGTGTTCGATGGGCCGGATCACGAACGGCGTTGCCACCGTGTTGTCGACGATGAGCGGCACGCCCACGCTGTGCGCCACCTCGGCCACGGCGGCGATGTCGAGCAGGTCGTTGCGTGGGTTGGCGATGGTCTCGCCGAAGAAGGCCTTGGTGTTGGGACGCACCGCTGCCCGCCAGGAAGCGGGATCGTCCGGGTTCGGCACGAACGTGACCTCGATGCCGAGCTTCGACAGCGTCTGGCTGAAGAGGTTGTAGGTGCCGCCGTACAGGGAGGGACTGGACACGATGTGGTCACCGGCGCGCGCCACGTTGAGGATGGCGAAGGTGGTGGCGGCGGAGCCCGAGGCGAGCAGGAGGGCCGCCACGCCTCCCTCGAGGGCGGCGAGGCGCTGCTCGACGGCGTCCTGGGTCGGGTTCATGAGCCGGGTGTAGATGTTGCCGAGCTCCGCCAGGCCGAAGAGGTTGGCCGCGTGCTCGGTGTCACGGAACTGGTACGAGGTGGTCTGGAAGAGCGGGAGGGCACGCGCGCCCGTCCCGGGATCCGGCTGCTGGCCGGCGTGGATCTGGAGGGTCTCGAAGGACCAGTCACTGTTCGACATCTGGGGCTCCTGTTCGGGGCGCTTGTGGGCTGCTGGCGGGTGCGAGGGCATCGTCGCCCGGAGGCGATGACGGCGTGATCGGTGGTGGCGAGGGCCGCGGGCAACTGCGGCGCATCGAGATGCGGGTCAGTCGCCCGAGCGACGCATTCGCTGGATCGTTGCCACCTGCTGCATGTCGGCGAGGCTATGGAATGCGCTTTCCCGGCACCGCGGCCTGTTCAGCATGCGGACACTTATCGCCCATGTGTCGGAATTGCCAAGGCAGCCGCAGGCGGACGCACGGGTGGGGCCCGGTCGGCCGCTTGGCAGTTCCCCGCCGAATGTGTACAAATGATCACACCAGGGCGGTTGGTGCGGGGCCAGCGCCTGGACGGCCCGGGTCGGTGATCGCCCCCCGATGTCATCGACTCGGGCTTGCGCTGCCTAGCGCGAGTCCAGGACCTGACGCAGTTGCCGGACGGCGGCCCGAGCCCGTTCGTCGGCATCGTCCCCACGTTCGTGGGCCAGTTCGATCAGCGCGAGCAGGGCGACCCCGACGTCGCCGTCGCATCTCGCGAGGAGCTCGGCGGCGGCATCACGCGCCTCTGCCGTGGACAGCGTGTGATCAACACCCCCGTGGCCGGCTCGGCGCATGAGCTTGGCGGCCTGCACCAGTGGTGGCATGGAGACGGGCACGCCCTCCACCACCGAACTCCGTGACTTCTCCGAGTTCTTGATGTTCTGCCAGTTGACCTCGGTGGCGGCGGCGGAGTCGACGACCACGTCGCCGAACACATGCGGGTGGCGCCGGATGAGCTTGTCCGTGATGCCGCGAGCGACATCGTCGATGTCCCATGGCGGTGTCGACTCCTGGCCGATGCGCGCATGGAACACCACCTGCAGGAGGACGTCACCGAGTTCCTCGATGAGCGCCTCGCGGTCGCCGTCATCCACGGCGTCCACGGCCTCGTAGGTCTCCTCGATGAGGTACTGCACGAGCGACGCATGCGTCTGCTCGGCATCCCAAGGGCAACCGCCCGGAGAGCGCAACCGATCCATCACCTCGAGCAGGCGAGGGAACTCGGAGCCCGTTGCGGTCATCGGCACTAGCCGGCCGACGCGGCCTTGCTGAGGTTCGCAGCGTCAGCAACCGCCGCCATCTTGGCGCCGTCCCAGGTGCCGAAGCGGGGTGCGACGTCGATCGACATGGTGCCGGCCAACTTCGTCAGGTAGGCGCCGGCTGCGGCATCCTGGGCCGTGGTGTTGGTGCCGCCGATGAGCTTGGCCCCGAGGTCGGTGGTGTACACCGAGTTGCGCAGCACCATCCACACCATGTTCGGCGCAACGCCGCGCGAGGCCACGAAGGCATCGAGCGCGCCCGCGCCGCCGACCTGGTTCACGAGCATGCGATGCAACTTGCCGATGGCGACCTTGTTCTCGACCAGATGGTTCGCGGCCACAGCCTTCTGCATGATCTGGTCGCCGATCCAGATGGTGATGAGGTTGCGGTTGATGGCGTCCTGCGTCGCCGGCTTGGCCTGCGTGCCCAGGGCCTTGTCGAGGCGGGCGACGTCAGAGGCCAACTGCTCCTCGGAGTAGCGGGCATCGCCCACCGTGGCGGCCGCACCGGCGTGGTTGATGACCGCGCAGCCACTCGTGAGGACGAGTGCACCGACGAGGACTGCTGCCTGCAATGCGCGACGCATCATGGAATTCCCAACTGCCGAGGATCGTCGCCCATTCTATGAGGACCGGAGCGGCCCCCGCCCCGCGCCTGCAAGCTGCCCTTGGCACACCATCGCCGGCGCTTCGCAGTCAGGCGATGGGAGCCGTCATGGCCCGCAGCACCTCGCGCACCCATTGCAGCAACTCGCGATTGGCCAGCGCCTGGCCGCCGAAGGACGCGGTCATGGGGCGCGGGATGAGCAGGGTGCGGGTTGCCGGCTTCATGGTGCTCCGCGGGTACAGGCGCGACATCCGCATGCTCCGGCTCTCGGGGAGCTCCACCGGGGCGAAGCGCACCATCGAGCCCGCCAGCACGATCTCGTGGATGCCGGCGTCCCTCGCCTCCCCGCGCAAGCGGGCCACGTCGAGCAGGGTTTCGACGGGTGCGGGCAGTGCGCCGTAACGGTCGGCGATCTCCTCACGCATGGCGACGATGGCGGCCTCGTCGTGCGCGTCGGCCAGGCGCTTGTACAGGTCGAGGCGCAGGCGCTCGCTGGGCACGTAATCGTGCGGAAGGTGTGCGTCGACCGGCAACTCGACCTTCACGTCGACGGGTTCCGCGTCCGCCTCCCCCTTGTAGTCGGCCAGCGCCTCGCCCACCAGGCGTACGTAGAGGTCGAAGCCGACATCGGCGATGTGCCCGCTCTGCTCACCGCCCAGCAGGTTGCCGGCGCCGCGGATCTCCAGGTCCTTCAGGGCCACCTGCATGCCTGCGCCCAGATCGGTGTGCTGCGCAATGGTCGCCAGGCGGTCGTACGCGGTCTCGGACAAGGGCTTGTCGGGCGGGTAGAGGAAGTACGCGTAGGCGCGTTCACGGCCCCGTCCCACGCGCCCGCGCAACTGGTGCAGCTGGGAAAGGCCGAAGGCGTCGGCACGATCGACGATGAGCGTGTTCGCGTTGGGGATGTTGAGGCCGGATTCGACGATGGTCGTGGAGACGAGCACGTCGAAGCGGCGTTCCCAGAAGTCCATGATCACCTGCTCGAGTGCGTGCTCGTTCATCTGCCCGTGCGCGACGGCGATGCGGGCCTCGGGCACCAGTTCGGCGAGCTTCGACGCCTGCCGCTGGATGGACTCCACCCGGTTGTGGACGTAGAAGACCTGGCCTTCGCGCAGCAGCTCACGCCGGATGGCGGCACCGATCTGCTTGGAGTCCGCGGCGCCCACGAAGGTGAGGATCGGGTGCCGTTCCTCCGGCGGTGTGGTGATGGTCGACATCTCGCGGATGCCGGTGAGGCTCATCTCGAGCGTTCGTGGGATGGGCGTGGCCGTCATGGTGAGCACATCCACGTTCGTGCGCAGCGCCTTGAGGTGCTCCTTGTGCTCCACTCCGAAGCGCTGCTCCTCGTCGACCACCACCAGGCCGAGGTCCTTGAAGCGGATCTCCTTGCTGAACAGTCGATGCGTGCCGATGACGACGTCGACGCTGCCGTCGAGCATGCCTGCCATGGTGGCCTTGACCTCGGCGTCGGATTCGAAGCGCGAGAGCGGAGCGACCTTGATGGGGAACTGCGCGTAGCGCTCGCTGAAGGTGTTCATGTGCTGCTGCACGAGCAGGGTGGTCGGCACCAGCACCGCCACCTGCTTGCCGTCCTGCACGGCCTTGAAGACGGCGCGGACCGCGATCTCGGTCTTGCCGTAGCCGACGTCGCCGCAGATGACGCGGTCCATGGGCACGGACTTCTCCATGTCGCGCTTGACCTCGTCGATCACCTGCAGCTGGTCGGGTGTCTCCGGGTAGGGGAAGGCGTCCTCCAGCTCGCGCTGCCACACGGTGTCGGGGCCGAAGGCATAGCCGGGTGAGGCCTGCCGGGCCGCGTACAGGCGGATGAGCTCACCGGCGATCTGGCGTACGGCCTTCCTCGCCTTGGACTTGGTCTGCGCCCAATCTGCTCCGCCCAACCGGTGGACGCTCGGCGTCTCACCGCCGACATAGCGCGTGATGAGGTCGAGCTGGTCGCTCGGTACGTACAGGCGATCGCCAGGCTGCCCCTTCTTCGAAGGTGCATACTCGATGACGACGTATTCGCGGGTCGCCCCACCGACATTGCGCTGCGTCATCTCCACGTACTTGCCCACGCCATGCGTCTCGTGGACGACGAAGTCGCCTGGCTTGAGGGTGAGGGGATCGATGATGCGCTTGCGCCGCGACGGCATGCGTCGCATATCGTGCGTGGAGCCGGTCCTGCGCACGATGTCCTGCTCGGTGATGACGGCGAGCGCCGCCGCGGGCGCATTGAAGCCATGGGGCAGGCGCCCCGGCACGACATCGACGACGCCGGGTTCGCCCTTGTCCCGTAAGGACTTCTCGAGCCTGGCCGCGATGTCGGCCTGCGCCAGGGTCTCGACGAGCCGTTTGGCACTGCCAGCGCCGTCCGCGATGACGATGACCCGCTGCTGCAGTGCGAGCGCGCCGCGCACGTCGTGGGCGACCTTCTCCCCGTCACCGCGGTACGGCTCGATGACGCGGGCGTCGATGGCTACGAAGTCCAGGTCAGGAGCGGTCGCGTCCTCGTCGTCGGGCTCCAGCGCGAACGGTGTGGACGTCCACCACCTGATGTCGCGATCGCGTGCGATCCCACGCAACTCGTCGAGGTCGCGGTAGGACGCGGCTCCGAGGTCGATGGGCGTGACATTGCCGACTGCAGCATTCTGCCAACTGGCCTCGAGGAACTCCTCGGAGGTGGCCACCAGGTCGTGAGCCCGGGCCTGGATGCGCTCGGGGTCGCAGGCGAGGACCAGGGCATCGTCGGGCAGGACATCGATGAAGGTCTCCAGGCCCGCAGCGAGCACCGGTGACAGCGATTCCATGCCCTCCGCGTAGATGCCCTCCGCGCACTTCTCGAGGACGTCCGCGAGTTGGGGGTAGGTCGACAGCAGTTCCCGGGCGCGGGCGCGCACCTCGTCGGTGAGCAGCAACTCACGGCAGGGGGGTGCCCACAGGCCCAGTTCCGAGGCGCCGAGGGAACGCTGGTCCGCGACCGAGAAGGTGCGGATCTCGTCGACCTCGTCGCCCCAGAACTCGACTCGCACGGGGTGTTCCTCGGTCGGTGGGAACACGTCGAGCAGGCCACCGCGCACGGCGAACTGCCCACGCTTCTCGACGATGTCGACGCGCGCGTATCCGGCCTGGGAGAGGCGCCTGACGACGTCATCGAACTCGATCTGCTGCTTCGCCTGCAGCCGCACGGGCTCGAGATCGCTGAGGCCCATGACCAGTGGCTGGAGGAGGGCCCGAACGGGGGCCACCACCACGCGCAGCGGACGATCGGATTCCGGATGCTTGATGCGACGCAGGGCCGCGATGCGCACGCCGACGATGTCCGCGCCCGGGCTCAGCCGTTCGTGCGGCAAGGTCTCCCAGGAGGGGAATTCGGCGACGGCGTCGGCGTCGAGGAAGCTGCTGAGTGCAGCGGTCAGGTCCTCCGCCTCACGATTGGTGGCCGTGATGGCGACGACCAGGCCCTCGCGCTGCGCGAGCTCGGCCGCGATGAGCGGATTCAGCGTCGGCGGCGCGACGATGCGCAGGGCCTCGGCTTGATGAGCCGCGAGCTTGGCGAAGCCGGGGTCACGCCGCATGGCAAGGAGCAGTGCCGACAATCCCATGGATCCTCCGGTGCAACGGCGAACGCCCGGGCTGCAGCGCAGACCGGGTATGGGAGCAGGTTACGCGGCACTACTGGACGCCGACTCCCGCCGCCCCTCGGCGGCCGTGCATCCTCGGTGCGCTGGCCCAACCGGGGATGAGACCCGGGGCTAGTTCCGGGCCTGGCGAGCCTGCAGCACGGCGGACAGCGGCTGGGCCAGCCACTCGGGGGCGACGACGAATCCGGGCATCTTCACGTCCGGGTTGTTGTACGTGTGCGGCGCTCCATCGAGCTTGGCGACGATGAGCCCGGCCGCCTCGGCCACCGCGGCCGGAGCGGCGCCGTCCCACTCGTAGAAGCCGCTCTCGCTGACGTACGCGTCCGCGCGACCCGCGAGCACCTCGCCCACCTTGGCTCCCACGGAACCCACGCGCACCAGGGTGACCCCGGGTACCTGCGCCGGCGCGAGGGCGTCGGCCAAGTGGCTGACGAACTCGTTCTCGCGCTTGAGCGGACGCGTGCGCGAGACCACGATGCGCACATTGCGGTCCGTCGGCAACGTCGCCAGATGCGGCATCGTGCCGAGCTCGTGCGTTGACCAGAACTCACCGTTCGCGGCGACGGCAACGGTGCCCGCCGTGAGGCCCCGCCCGCGCTCCCACAGCGCAATGTGGACGGCGAAGTCGTTGCGGTCCCGCGAGTACTCCCATGTGCCATCCACGGGATCGACGATCCAGCACCGATCGGCCGTCAATCGGGCGCGGTCGTCCTCGGACTCCTCCGAGAGGATGGCGTCGGCTGGGAACGCCTCCTGGATGCGCGCGAGGATCCAGTCGTTCGACGTCCGGTCCGCGAGTTCAGCGAAGGCCTTGATGGAGGCCGGATCGTCAGGCTGCGGCCCCTGCTCCGAACGTAGTCGCAGCAGTCGCCGCGACGCCTCGACCGCGATCTCGTAGGCCATGCCATGGTCCCGCTGCGTTGCCATCAGTCGTTGTACTCCTGCTGCGCTCTTGCCAGACCGTCGGTGATCAGGACTTCGACGGCGTCGGCCGCTCGCTCGAGTATGGCACCGAGCTCCTTGCGCTCCGCGGCCGCGAAGGGTCGGAGCACGAAATCCGCGGGATCCTGGCGCCCCGGTGGCCGCCCGATGCCGAGGCGCACGCGCAGGAACTCCCCGGAGTCCATGGCGGCTCGCACGCTCTTGAGCCCGTTGTGCCCGTTGTCGCCGCCGCCGGATTTGAACCGCTGCGCACCGAAGGGGAGGTCCAACTCATCATGCAGCACCACGAGTTTCGCGAGCGGCACCTTGTAGAAGTCAGCCAGCGCCTTGACCGGTCCACCCGAAGTGTTCATGAATGACCGGGGCTTGGCGATGATCACACGGTGACCGCCCAGACGGGCCTCCACCACATCTGCGTTTCCGCGACGGTGGCGCGAGAACCTGCCGCCGACGCGAGCGGCGAGGACGTCGACGCAGAGCGCACCGACGTTGTGCCGCGTGCCCTCGTACTCGCTGCCGGGATTCCCGAGGCCCACGAGCAGCCACGGCGCGTCGCTCATCCTCGGCCTCCCTTGATCGATCCCGGCTTGGACCCTATCCGAGCGCCGCTTCGGTGGACTGGCACGGACAAACGAAAACGGGCCCGACATGGTGGTGTCGGGCCCGTTGCGAAGGACTAGGCGATGCGCGCCGCGACTTCTTCCTTGGTCAGGACGACCAGGTCGACGTGGTCGATCGTCTGGCGTACGGCGTCACGCTGCACCTCAGTGGGGGCAACCAGGGCGCCGTTGCCGGCACCGGCGACCTCGAGCACGAGGGTCTTGCTGTTGCGCAGCGCGAGCAGCAGTTCGCGCTCCGGGAGCGCGATGTGGACGACCGGGGCACCCTTGCCGTAGATGACGCCGGGGACGAAGCCCGCGCGGCGGAGACGACGCGACGCGCCCTTCCCGAAATCGCTACGCGCTTCGGCGGTGATGGCAATCTGCGGCACGGTCGTACTCCTTAGTCGGGGTGTTCTGGGCGGGCCCCGGCGGACACGTCACGGCTCGGGTCGCGCGTCGATCACGGTGATGGACACCCTCGCCGAGGAACGGCGCGATTCTGCCAGACGAACGGAGTCCGCCCAAATCGAGCGCCGGCGCACCAACGCACCAGTGCGAGGGGGCCGGCGGGCGATCCGTACATCCTGCGAACGCGCCCGCCGCTCCCGCCCCGGTCGCGACCGCTTCAGTCGAAGAGGCGGGTGACGGAGCCTTCGGTGAACACCTCGCGGATGGCCCGGGCGATGAGCGGGGCGGACGGGAGCACCGTCAGCTTGTCGAACTGGTTCTCGCGGGAGATCGGCAGGGTGTCGGTCACGACGACGCGCGAGATGGCCGCGGAGCCCTGCAGTCGCTCCTGGGCGGGCGGGCTGAAGATGCCGTGCGTCGCGGTCACGATGACCTCGGCCGCGCCGTAGTCCTTCAGGGTCTGGGCGGCGGTGGCGATGGTGCCACCGGTGTCGATCATGTCATCCACGATGATGCAGATGCGGTCCTTCACATCGCCGACGACCTCGAACATCTTCACCTGGTTCGGGACGTCGGGATCGCGGCGCTTATGGATGATGGCGAGCGGTGCACCGAGCACATCGGTCCACTTCTCGGCCACGCGCACACGGCCGGCATCCGGCGAGACCACCGTGGCGCGCGAGACGTCGATGGTGTCCTGGATGTGGTTGGCGAGGATCGGCAGGGCGAACAGGTGGTCGACCGGACCGTCGAAGAAGCCCTGGATCTGCGAGGTGTGCAAGTCCACCGCCATCAGGCGGTGCGCACCGGCGGCCTTGAACATGTCGGCCATGAGTCGGGCCGTGATCGGTTCGCGGCCGCGGTGCTTCTTGTCCTGGCGTGCGTACCCGAAGAAGGGCGCGATCACGGTGATGCGCTTGGCCGAGGCGCGCTTGAGCGCGTCGACCATGATGAGCTGCTCCACGATCCACTTGTTGATGGGTGCGGTGTGCGTCTGCAGCACGAAGGCGTCACAACCGCGCACCGACTCCTCGAAGCGGACGAAGATCTCGCCGTTCGCGAAGTCATACGCAGTGGTGGGCACGACCTCGATGCCCATCTCCGCGGCGATGGCCGCCGCGAGTTCCGGGTGCGAACGCCCGGCGAACAGCATCAACTTCTTGTGTGTCTGTGCTTCCAGCCCGGTGCTCAATGCTGATCCTCATCTCGATCGAGTGCGGCTTGCGCCAAGGCGGCGCTGTTGGTGCCGGCGCGTTTGCGCAGCACCCACTGTTCAATGATGCGCATCGCTGCGCGGGCCACGGCCAGCGAGCCTGCCGGGACATCGCCCGTGATGACGCTGCCCGCCGCGGTGTACGCGCCGTCCCCGATCACGGCAGGCGCGACGATGATGGTGTCGGAGCCGATGCGCACCCCGCTGCCCACGACCGTGCGGTGCTTCGCGACGCCGTCGTAGTTGGCGAAGATGGTGGCCGCGCCGACGTTGCTGTCGTCGCCGATCTCCGCATCCCCGACGTAGGACAGGTGCGGGACCTTGGAGCCTCGGCCGACGACGGCCGCCTTCATCTCCACGTAGGCACCGGCCTTGGCGCCCTCCCCGAGCACCGTGCCCGGGCGCAGGTAGGTGAAGGGTCCGACGTTCGCGCGCGGGCCGATGACGGCACCAGTCGCATGACTGCGGATGACGCTCGCTCCGGCTTCGACGGTGCAGTCGATCAGCGTGGTGTCGGGGCCGACATGGGCGCCCTCAGCGATGGAGGTGGAGC
>JAJXSV010000406.1 GCA_021784375.1 Actinomycetes bacterium
GACTTCGCCGTAGACATTGAGCACCTGGGTTTCGGCGTCGATGGTGAGACCGCAGTAGGTGGCGAGCACTGAGGCAGTGGAACGGTGAGCGTAGAACGGCGGTCGATCCAGGGGTGTCGGCGTTCCGACGTCACCCGAGAGATGGGTACGTCCGAAACTGTCGGGGTGTTCCCCACGGCAGGCTGCGTTGTAGTCCGCGATGGTGGCCTCGAGTTGGTCTACCGGCACCCCGATCTTGGCCGCCAATTCGGCGACGGTGTCGGCGACCTCCAGCAGTCCGGTGGCCAGCCGGCCGGAGAACCAGTAGATCTCGACGCTGGGATCGTCCTTCTCCATCACGGTCTGGTCAAAGATCTGCCAGGTGCAGTGATTGCGTTGGGCCAGGCAGTCATCGCCGAGTTCCTTGTACGGCTTCTCCTCGTTGGTGTAGCGACGTCCCTCGTCATTCACGGCGATAGCGCCTTTGTACACGGCGAGAATGCCCGTCCCGGATTCGCGTGGATCGCGCTCCGGGTATATGCCGTAGGTACCTTTGACGTAGGGCGTGTCCTTGAAGTCGGCGCCGATGCGCCAGCCCATGAGCAGGCCGTCGCCCTCCGAGCCGGGTGCTCCTCCATGCACGGCATGCACCATCTGCGGTGCGAAACGATCCAGCAGTTCCATGTTCTGTGAGAAGCCGCCCGTGGCCAGCACCACCGCTTTGGCCGGGATCTCGTGCAGTGCCCCATGGATCTCTGCGCGCACTCCAGCCACGGCTCCGTCCTGCATCAGGAATTCGATGGCGCGAACTTCATAGAAGATGACGGAACCCAGTTCTTCTGCCCGCTTTAGCAGTGTGTCCACCATGACGCTGGGATCGGTGGAGTGGGAACGCGGAACGCTCTGCCCGGAAGCCGCATGCACGTGGCCGAATTGCACGCCCAGCTGCTTGAGCCACCGATAGGTCGTCAACTGCTCGCGGCAGTACACCTCCACCAACGCTGGATCGTTCTTGTGCTTGCCCGTATTGAGGATGTCCTCGCGCATCGACTCAACGTTGTCGACGATGCCCATGGCCAGCTGCTCGTCGGTACCGGCATAGGCGGAGAGACCGCTGCTCATGGCGGTGCTACCGCCGATGATGTTGCGCTTCTCGAGGATCAGGACACGTGCGCCTTGCTGCGCAGCAGCAACCGCCGCAGTGAGTCCGGCCTGTCCCGCACCGAGTACGAGCACGTCAGGAGCGCCGAAGGCCTTGAGTCGCTGGATGGGGGAGAGGGTCATTTGGCCACTCCGTACTGCCCGAGGAAGTGATCTTCGATGTCGCCGAACGCATCGAGCTTGAACATGGACTGCCTCACCTGCCAACTCTGCATGCGGTCGGCCCGCGACTCCGTCTCCCCGACCTGCAGCAGATGCCGGAGTGCGTCCTCACCGGCGAAGAGCATGGAACGCATGAGGTAGTTGGCGTACAGCATGATGGTGAAGCCCAGCTCCGCAAGCTCGGCCACGGAACGCGCCGGTGTCTTGCCGCCTTCGACGATGTTGGCCACGAGCGGCACGCCGGCCAATTCGCGACCGATTCGCGCCATTTCCGCTTCCGTTCGTGGCGCTTCGATGAAGAGCGCGTCGGCGCCCGCGGCTAGGTAGTCGTGCCCGCGACGCAGGGCCTCGTCGATGCCGAGCACCCCGGCGGCGTCGGTGCGGGCGATGATGACCAGGTTCTCGTCGTCCCGCGCCGAGACTGCTGCCGCGATCTTGGCCTGCATCTCAACGGACTCAATGAGTTGGTGGCCATCGAAGTGCCCGCAGCGCTTGGGCATCACCTGATCCTCGAACTGGAGGCCCGCGACACCCGCCTGCTCGAACAACTGCACCGTGCGGATGACGGATGGAATGCCGCCGTAACCGGTATCTGCATCCACGATGAGAGGGAGGTTCATGGCCTGCACCATGCGACCCGCCTGTTGCAGCACCTCCGTCTGCGAGACCAGACCGATATCAGGCAGCCCGAACTGGGCATTGGAGATGCCGGCGCCTGTGGCGTAGCAGGCATCGAATCCCGCCCGCTCGATGAGCATCGCGCCTGCCGCATCCGACGCGCCGGGCAGGATCAACGGCCGGCCGGCGGTGAGTGACGCTCGCAGGCGGGCCCGACGCTGGGCCGGACGAGCAGTGCTCGGGAGGTCGTAGTCGGTCATGAGGCTCCAGATAAGCATGGGAAAACTCTGTAGTATGCATTACAGAATGGGCGGGACTATAGGTCCCGCTGCCAATGATGTCCAGAGAGATATTCGACGGGATGGCACGCAGCCCTTATCGAATAACGAATCGGTTGCGACTGGGGTGACCGGCCCCGAATGTGCCACTGGATGGAACGTTACAGTTCGTGGCACTTAGCAGCACGGGTACGTTCCGCGGCACAGGGGGGACAAAAGTCCCTTCCGCCCACATATTCGCGCCGCCTCGCGGCACCTACTCGGTGAGGAAACCGCATGACTGAATCCACTCGATCGGCCGTACGGCGATCGACCATCCTCGCGGCTGGCATCACTGCCGTCGCGCTGCTCGCGTCGGGCACTCCTGCCAGCGCCGTGACGGTCAAGCCCGGTGCGGCTTGCATCAAGCTGGGCGCCAAGGCTCGCATTGCGACGACCAACTTCATCTGCGTCAAGGCAGCCAAGAAGACCGCAGGCAAGAAGTACGTCTGGAAGAAGGTTGCCGTCAAGGCTCCGGCCGATCCCATTGCCGCGCTCAAGGCCCGCATCAACGCGTTGAAGTCCCCCCTGACCTCGTACCCGGAGGAGCCGACGCTGCCCAAGGCGATCAACCTCACCGG
>JAJXSV010000407.1 GCA_021784375.1 Actinomycetes bacterium
TTCTCGCCTGCGGGCTCTCGCTCATGTTCGGTGTCATGCGCATCATCAACCTAGCCCACGGCGATCTCGCGGTGCTGGGAGCGTACGTCAGTTGGTTCATCGCCGACCGCTACCACATCAACCCCTTCTTGGGCCTCATTATCGTCCTGCCCGTCATGTACGGAGTCGGGTGGCTGCTGCAGCGCGGCATGCTCGAACGCAGCGTGCGCGCCGGGACGCTCATCCCGCTCCTCACCACCTTCGGCCTGGGGATCGTCATCGAGAACCTCCTGTTGCAGGTGTTCTCACCGGACGTGCAGTCGCTGGGAGGCCCGGCGGGCGCCGTCGTAACGAAGAGCTGGCAGATCTCGAGTCAGATCACGATCTCGGCGCTCGGCATGCTCATCTTGGCCGTCGCCATCGCTGTCCTCGGCGGGCTGCAGCTCTTCCTCAGCCGCACGCCGCCGGGCCGGTCCATGCGCGCCGTGGCGCAGGACCCCGACACGGCGGAATTGGTGGGGGTGAACTCTCGGGCCGTCTACGCGCGGGCGGCCGGCATCGCCATCGCGACGGCCGGCCTCGCCGGGGTCTTCCTCGCGATCCGGGCCACCGTCGACCCCGCGAGCGGGCCGACCCAACTGATCTTCGCCTTCGAGGCCGTCGCCATCGGCGGATTCGGATCACTGTGGGGAACGCTGGTGGGCGGCCTCGTCCTGGGCATCGCGCAGACCATCGGCGCGCGGATCAACCCGCAGTACGCGAACCTCGCCGGACACCTCGTCTTCCTCGCGGTTATCGCCTTCCGCAGCGAGGGCATCCTGTCCGGCAGGAAGGGCAGGTCATGAGCGACCCACGGGACGCAGCGATACAGGCCCCCTCGGCCGACGTGGCCGGTCTCAAGGTCCTGCGGTGGACACGGCTCAGCCGGACCTTCACCAGCGGCGCGGGCATCCTCCTGCTGCTGCTCGCTTTGGTGCCGGTCACCATGAACGCGAACGTGGTGCAGAAGCTCACGTCGCTCTTCATCCTCGTTATGCTGGCCGTCATGTGGAACGCGCTCGCCGGCTACGGCGGCCTCGTCTCGGTCGGCCAGCAGGCATACTTCGGCCTGGGCGCTTACGGGACGATTCTCATCACGCATCAGCACGTGTCGCCCTACCTCGCCATGATGTTGGCCATCGTCCTGGCCGGCGCCATCTCAGTGCCGCTCTCGTACCTGCTTCTCCGACTACGAGGTGGCCAGTTCTCCATCGCCACCTGGGTGGTGGCCGAGGTCTTCGTCGTCCTGGTCGGCTTCTGGGCATCGTTGGGCGCGGGCACCGGCATCTCGCTCATCGAACTCAACCGCTTCACGCTGGCGCAACGCCAGCACTTCACCTACTGGCTCACCCTCGCGCTCATGGCCATCCTCCTGGTCACCATCTTCATGCTGCTCCGCAGCCGCCTGGGATCCTCGCTTCAAGCCATCCGCGACGACGAGGACGCGGCGGCGTCGGTCGGGGTGCGCGTCATGAACGGCAAGCGCATCCTTTACGTCCTGGCCGCCCTCGGTTCCGGTGCTGCCGGGGCCATGACGCTCGCCAACACCCTCTTCATCCAGCCCAATGCGATCTTCAGCGTGAAATGGAGCGCCTTCATGATCTTCATGGTGCTGGTGGGCGGGCTCGGCACCTTCGAGGGTCCCATCATCGGCGCAGTCATCCTCTTCCTGATACAGGACTTCTTTGCCGACCAGGGCGTGTGGTACCTGGTGGGCTTGGGCGTGGTCGCAATCCTGTTCGCTCTGCTCCTGCCGCGCGGCCTCTGGGGCACGGTCGAGGAGCGCTTCGGGATCCAGTTGATGCCCGTCGGCTACCGCATCCGAGGACTGCTCGGGCTCGGCGCGACTGCCGCCAAGGACCATGACGTCGAATCCGGTTCGGCCGAGACGAACGGTGCCGACGCGTAGGGCGACGACTTCTCGGAGCAGGGACGCCGCTCAGTCTACGAAACCACCCGCCGGCTCTCGAGATGCAGGGTGACCTTGCGCTTGATGCGTTGCAGCGCGTTGTCGACCGTCTTCGTGTCGTGGTCGATCAGTTCGGCGATGGCCTCGTACGACAGACCCTCCAGGTAGTGGCGCAACACCCTCGTCTCCAGCGCGCTCAACAGCCGCTGCAAACATGACATCAGACTCTCGAGTTCCTCGGAGCTGATCACCTGCTGGACGGGGTCACTTGTGCGGCCCGAGGGGATCAGTTCTGCCAGCGTCCGATCCTCGTAGTCCGACCGGGACGGCGAGTGGCTGAAACTGATGTACGTGTTCAGCGGCGTGTGCTTCTGGCGAGAGGCCGTCTTTATGGCGGTGATGATCTGCCGCGTGACGCACAGTTCGGCGAAGCTGCGGAAGCTGGCCGCTCGATCGTGCCGGTAGTCCCGGATGGCCTTGAACAGACCGATGAATCCTTCTTGCACCAGATCCTCGGTGTCGCCCCCGGCCAGGAAGTACGAGTGGGCCTTCATCTTCACGAAGTGTTGGTACTTCACGATGAGAAGTTTGGTCGCCTGCGCATTGCCGTTCTTGGCCAGACGCACAAGCTCGTCATCATCCTCCAGCTCTGTGAAAGAGAAACCGATCTGCGCGTTTGTCTCCATGCCGGACGACCCCCTCGCGTTGACACCTCAACGTGAGTCTTCGTCGCGCTCCAACTGCTGACGCAGTTCCTTCAGCCGAGACAGCGTGGCAGCGTCGACGTCTTCCTCCACTCGATGACCCATTGTAATGCAATTCTCACGATTTGCAACCTTTGTTGTGTGCTCTTGCAGGTCATGCACGAATTGGCGGGAGGAGCGGCGG
>JAJXSV010000408.1 GCA_021784375.1 Actinomycetes bacterium
GGGCACCTCAGGGATGTCGAGTGCCTTGAGCTGGTCCTTCAGCATCTTGGTGGCCATGCCGGTCATGGCCGGAGCCAGCGACTGCGGCATATGCATGTCGCCGATCGGCAGGTGCAGGGCCGTGTTGCCTGCCGGGCTGAACTGCAGGTCGTTCATGCGCGACTTGATGATCATGTCGAAGCCCCAGAAGGTGAAGAACAGGTGCAGTTCCACGCCTTCGCCCAACGCCGCATTGCCGAGAATGAGCCCCGGATAGGCCATGTCCAGATTGCCCTTCGAGCAGATGATCGCCAACTTGCGATCGCTGTCGTCGGATCCGAAATTCGGAATCATTGACATTTGTTCACACTCTCTCAGACACAGCCCTTGGGCTTGGGTAGGCCGGCGATATACGCCATCTTCTTTGCAGGCTTCTTGGGGAAGAGCTCGAACTGTTCCTTGACCGGAATGCCGCCGACGTTCTGCACGCGCCGCGAGGTCGCGGTCTCGCCTGCCGTCTTGTAGTCATCGCGGAGGAAGCGGATGCACCTCCAGTGCGCATCGGTGAGATCGATGTCGATCTGTTTGGCCAGGACGCCGGCGATTTCCTCGCTCCACTCGTCGTACTCGGTGAGGAAACCCTCCTCGTTGACGTGCACTTGCTTTCCGGCAATGTCGATTACGGGCATGGTGACTCCTACTTCACGGGTTCAACGCGCTTGCCCGCCATGGACATCAGCGCAGGGATGGGGATCTTGCGTCCTTTGAGCAACATGTTCCAGTAGATCCAGCGGAACGCGAGTTTGCCCATGTGATTGAGGCGGCTCTCCTTGAGCAGCGGCATGGGACCGATGACGGGCAAGGGGAAGACGCCGGTGAGTGGCTCCGTCGTGTAATTGAAATCGATGAGCAGTCCCTTGCCCTTTCCGGATTCGATGAAGCAGTTGGCGTGGCCATCGAACTTGTGCTGCATGGGCTTGCCCTGGATGTAATCGACGAAGTTCTCGGCAAAGAGGTCGATGGCGAAGTGCGCGACCGAACCGGCCTTGGAGGCGGGGATGTCCGACCCGTCGCCCACCGCGAAGACGTTGTTCCACTTCTTGGAGAGGAAGGTCTCCTTGTCCACGGCCACATAGTTGAGATCGTCACCCATGCCCGAGCGGGCAACGAAATCAGCGCCCATGTTGAGCGGCACCGTGACCAGCAGGTCGAAGGGGACCTCGCGCTCGTCCATGGAGATGAGCTTCTTCTCGTCCGCATCGATCTGTTCGATGACGAAATCCGGCTCCAGCTTGATCTTGCGTGACTCCAGCATGCCGCCCAACTTGGCCGAGCTCACGGGCTTGGTGAAGGCGCCTTCCAGCGGGGTCACATAGGTGATGTCAACCTGGCTGCGGATCCCGCGCTTCTCGAAGTAGGCGTCGGCCAGGAAGGCGAACTCCAGCATGGCCACCGGACACTTGATCGGCATCTCGGTGATGTGGATGACGAGGCGACCGCCCTTGAAGGCAGCGAGTGCGTCGCGCAGCGCTGCGGAGCCCTCGAGCGTGTAGAAGTCGAAGACACTCTTGCGCCAGACCGCCGGATCATCCATGCCGGGCGTCTGATCAGGGCGCGGCGTGGTGCCGGTGGCCATCACGAGGTAGTCGTAGTCGAGCACCTTGCCGTCGGCCATCAGGACCCGATTGGCGTCCGGTTCCACGTGATCGATCTCCCCGCGTACGAAATTGACCTGCGGAGGGAAGAACTGTGTGCGCGTCTTGATGAGGTCACTGACCTCGTAGACGCCGAAGGGCAGCAGCAGCAGTCCCGGCTGATAAATATGTTGGTTGTCCTGATCGACGATGGTGATCGACCAGTCCTTGGGATCGAGCTTCTTGGCAAGTTTGGCGACCACCATGGTGCCGGCGGTTCCTCCACCGAGCACAACCAGTCGTTTCATGTTCAGCCTCCCGTGTTGGCTGCCCGAAGCCTGTGCCATGCACGGGTGCGCCCCTCAGGGCCGAAGGCCTCACGGGCGTGTGGGATCCGTTACCCCTACCGGTACTGGTTCCACAAGAGGAATTTCGCAGTGCGTCGCTGAAGAATCCATCCCTGCGACGAGCCACTGACAACATCGCCGCGCGCTCGCGCCCTGCGAAGTGCCAGCTGCCCCGGCCCGGCCCGGCCCCACCTGAGGATTCCCGAACTTCGGCGCGTTCGGGTTGCGCGGGGGGTGGGGGGTGCGGTTACGGTGCCCTCAACCACAGGGAGTTGGTACTCGTGAAAGCCCTCGTTATCGGAGCGGGCGGAGTAGGTAGGGCGATCGCGAATATCGCGACGCGCCGTGCATTCATCACCGAATTGGTCCTGGCAGATCGCGATTTCTCGCGTGCCGACACGGCCATCAAGCGCATTGCAGACGCACGATTCCGCGCCGCGGAGGTGAATGCCGCCGAGTTGGAATCCATTCGCGAGCTCATCCGCGAGTGCGAGCCCGACGTCGTCATCAACGCCGTGGACCCACGGTTCGTCATGCCCATCTTCCTGGCCTGCGAGATCGAGAACGTGAACTACATGGATATGGCCATGTCGCTTTCCCGGCCGCACCCCAAGTACCCGTATACGGAGACCGGCGTCAAGCTCGGTGACGAGCAGTTCGCACGTGACTGGAACTGGAGCGAGCGCAAGATCTGGGCCCTCGTCGGCATCGGCATCGAGCCCGGCCTCTCCGACGTCTTCGCCAAGTACGCATCGGACGAACTGTTCTCGCGCATCGATCAGCTCACGGTGTATGACGGCTCCAACCTGACGGTGGCCGGCTACGAGTTCGCGCCCTCCTTCTCCATCT
>JAJXSV010000409.1 GCA_021784375.1 Actinomycetes bacterium
GAGACCTCGTAGGTGAAGTCGACGTGACCGGGCGTATCGATGAGGTTGAGCACGTAGTCGACGCCGTCATCGGCGCGGTGCGGCAGGCGCACGGCCTGGCTCTTGATGGTGATACCGCGTTCGCGCTCGATGTCCATGCGGTCCAGGTACTGGGCCCGCATCTGCCGGGGATCGACCACCCCGGTGAGCTGGAGCATGCGGTCGGCCAGCGTGCTCTTGCCATGATCGATGTGCGCGATGATGCAGAAGTTGCGGATCAGGTCGGGACTGGTGTTGCCCGGGGTCGGCTTGGCCACTGAATCCTCTTCGATCGTCGGCCAGGGGCCGGCTGCGCGTACAGGCACCTATCGTTCCATAAACCGAAGGCACCATCGCCCGTTGGCGCCGCTCCGACATACACTCACTCCACCGCGTTGTCCCCGAACGTGGTACCCGGCCGGATCTCAGCGATGGGCGCCCCATGAGTTATACGCAAGGTGGTGTGGCGGCAGCGCCCTTGTGGCTGCAGGTCCTCGCTGCCGGCCTGCGTGGGCAAGCGGCCAGAACCAGCGAGGCCGAGGTCATCGCCATCACGGTGGACCTGCTGTGCGACCCCCTGCCGTTCGGCGCGGCCTGGTACGGGCCGGCCGAATTGCGCACCAAATCCATGCGAGCGCTGTACGGCTCCGGCTTGCTGCACGGCATGCCAACCACCGCCTGGAGTGTCACCTCCTTCGCCAAGACCACGCAGGGCTCCGCCATCATGACCGAGCGCACCGTGACTGCCCCCTGCGATGCCGCGGACAAGGCCCTGAAATTCCTGGGCCAGAGCCCGGCTTCGCTGGGACTCGATTTCTCCAGCAGTACGCCGGTCTTCATCGGTTCGGAGCTCGGCGGCATGCTCACCGTTTACGGTGCCGGTGCGACGCCGACACCCGCGGACCTCACGCTGGTGCAGCAGGTGGCCACTGATCTGGGTCGTGAACTGGCGACGCTGCGTGGTCGTCGAGCCCCCGACGGATCGTTCATCCCCGAGTCGAAGCTGCCCGGTTTCCTCACCACCGTGGCCAACGCACAGGTGTCACCCGTCATCGTGGTGCGTGCCCTCCGTGACGCCAGCGGCACGGTCACGGATTTCGAGACCGTTGAGGCCAATGCCGTGGGCGTCGCCGTGTCGCTTCTTCGCCGCGAGGAACTGCTCGGGGCCCGCGGTACCGCCTTCCTGGCCGGCCATGACACCCGCCCCCTCCACAGCGCCATGTTGCAGGCGCTGAGCGCGGGTTATGCGCTGGAGGTGGAGGATCTGGCACTGCAGTCGAACACGGAGGACGAGGAGCATCGTTTTGACGTCAACATGCTCGTGGTGAACGAGCTCGGGATCCTCACCTTTCGCGACGTCACCGAACGCTTCCAGGCCATGGCCCACGCCGAGCACGTCTCGCAGCGCGATCACCTGACCAAACTGGGGTCACGTGAGGTCATCGTGCACGAACTGCATGACGTCCTCGGCCGCCCGCGCCGGCGCGAAACCGGCGTCGCCGTCCTGCAGGTCGGCATTGACGGCCTGTCGCGCGTCAACGAAGCGCTGTCCCTGGCGGCGGGCGACGTCGTGATCCAGGCGGTGGCCGAGCGCCTGGTGGCCGAAGTCGGCAGCGAACGCTTCGTGGGCCGGCTCAGCGGCGATGAATTCGCAGTCATCCTGACCGAGGAGCGGGGGCCGAATGCGGCGCTGGCGGCGGCCGAGCGCATCCAGGCCCGGGTGAGCGCTCCGCTCACGGTGTTCGGCCAACAGACTGTGCCGAGCGTCAGCATCGGCATCGTCTACACCACGACCGATGACGATCCCGAACAGCTGCTGCATGTCGCGGGCCTGGCCCTGCGTCAGGCCAAGGGCCGCGGCCGCGGCCGCGTGGAATTCGCCGACTCCCAACTGGCGGTCGACGCCAAGGAGCGGCTGGCGCTCGAGCACCATATCCGCGAGGGCATTGCCGCCCGGCAGTTCCACGCCTGGCACCAGCCCATCGTCGACCTGGCCACGCGCGAGATCCGGGGCTATGAGGCCCTGGCCCGCTGGGAGTCCCCCTTCGGTGAGGCCATCGGCCCCGCCCGCTTCATCCCCATCGCCGAGGCCAGCGGCTCTGCACCGGACATCGACCTGTCCATGCTGGACCAGTCATTGCAACTCATGCTCGACCTGCCGCGTGACCAGTTCGTATCGGTCAACGTCTCGGTGGCCTCGCTCTCCTCCTCCGAGTATCTGGTGGCGGCCTCCACCCTGCTGGCCGCCTCCAGCATCGATCTGCACCGAGTGCACCTGGAGATCACGGAGACCGCGCTCGTCGGTGACCTCACGAACACGGTGGCGGCCATGGAACGGCTGGCCAAGTACGGGCCTCGTTGGTTCCTGGACGACTTCGGCACCGGCTTCTCCTCCCTGAGCCACCTCCGCGACCTGCCGGTGGCCGGGCTGAAGCTCGATATGTCGTTCACCAAGGCCGTTCAAAGCGGCGATGCCAACGCCACCCGCCTCACGCAGGGTGTGGTGGGCCTGGCCAAGGGTCTGGAACTCGAGACCATCGCGGAGGGCATCGACAGCGACCAGATTGCCGGCACCCTGCGGACGCAGGGCTGGTCACTGGGCCAGGGCTACCTCTTCGGTCGAGCCGAACGGCTGCAGCCCCTCAGCGCGGATTAGGCGCGCCGTCGCCCTTCGAGGTATTCTCTGCCGGTCATTCGCCCGTTACGGGTGCAAGGCACCCGAAGGAGAATCACGTGGCAAACATCAAGTCCCAGATCAAGCGCAATCGCACGAACGAGGCTGCGCGCC
>JAJXSV010000410.1 GCA_021784375.1 Actinomycetes bacterium
CGACGTCGAGCACACCGCGCAACCCATGCCCCAGCGACACCACGCCGTGGTAGCACTCCATGAACGGCACCAACCCGTACGAGCCCATGGCACCCGGTGAACGCAGCTTCACCGGCCACGGATCAAGCGGCTCGCTGTACTCAAGTTCACCGGTGAGTTGTGGCAGCTCGAGCTGCACGCCCGTCGTGGAGAAGCGATTGCCTCCCACCGTCACATCGAAGCGACGCGTGTCCGCGCGGAACTCCGATACCTCGAAGCGGTGGTACCAGGAGCGGCCGCTCGCGCCGTCGAGCACCTGCACGAAGGCCTCGCGCGGGCTCGACTCCCCAACGCCGGAACCGAGGAAGACGCCAGGGATGACGGCCCAACGCTGCCGCGCATCAGCGGAGACCAGCTTGATGTACCAACCTTCGAAGTAGCCCTTGGCAATGCCGCGCCCATGGAAGGCCTCGGGGTGATAGACCCCGCGCACGAAGTCGATGGGCGTTCGCATGCATCGACGCTAGTTGCACCAGCCCGCCGTGGATAGCAGTTGAAGCCTCAGGCCCTCACTCACTCGGCGTCGACGCGGGGCACCCGATAGGCGTGACGCGTGGCGCGCAGCCGCAGCACAATCACCACACCCACGACCACCCACGACGGCCCGTACCACCAGGGATTGGCAGGTGAGGTGGCCGGCGACACGATCTCGCCCAGACCAGCAATCAGGAGCATCACCCCGACGAACCAGCCGAGAACTCGCCATGGCGTGGTGGTCTTCACCTTGGGCGGCAGGTTCGACACTTCCGGTGCCACCGCAGGTGTGGACTGGGGAGCTGCAGCACGTGCAGCCCGCGTGCGCTTGGTGGACACCGTTTCCCGATAGCGGATACCGGTTCCGGGCAAGCCGGCCGAGAACGTGCGCCGCCCAGTCGCCGATTGCGAGATGTGCACGCCGCGCGTGCCCACCGACATCCCTAGGCCACGGTTCGAGAAATTGATGCGAACTCCCGGTGCGATCTTCATCGACCGCCGTACATACCAACCCATGTTTCCCCCTTGTCGGTACCGGCAGCCTATTCACCACCGCGGAGTGATGCCACGGTGCCGGTTATTGTCAGAGGGGGTCGGCAAACTGCGTCGTGGGGCGGTTCGCCGCCACCGCCTGGGCCACGCGCCCTCGCAACTTCACAACTGCACAGTGGTCAAATGCAAGAGAAGGCTTCGGCTCCACGTCGAAGCTATCGCGTGCCGGCACTCGTCGGCACGCCTTACGAAGCACGCCCCGCACCTTGAATGCATTGGTAGGAAACAGGATATGAAGCATCAAAGCAAGATCGACAGAGCACTCGAATTCCGCAAGGCGCACACGCCGAAGGAGGGCGGGTTCAGAATCCCTGGCTCCTTGAACAAGCGCAAGACCGGCTATTTCCTGGGCAAGCGCTGACATAACAAGACGTCGTCCGGTTATCGGGGGATCCCGGACGCGATCAAGAACCCACGGCCATAAGCCCTCCGGCTGGCCGCGGTGGCAACCGGCCCGCCCGGGCACGGTGCCTCCGGAGGTAGATCTGCCCCCTCGCCGAAAGGCGTCGGGGAAACCCGGGCCCCGTCAGGGGCGGAAACGAAGGAACCATGCACGACAACGCACCCACTGCGCAGCAATTGCGCTACATGTGGCCGGATATGGCGTTGCACGCCGACAAGCAGTACATGCTCATGAAGCTACGCCCACTGCGTCTCGAGTTCAGCCCCTACGACTCCGACGACACCCTCACCATCAGCTTGCACAACGGCTACCAGATGGTGCTCACTGCCGCGGAAACCAGCGACGACACCTTCTCCGCGTGGGTGTTTCCCGTCCCCACCACCACCTTCGCCGGCAAGAACCTCGAGGAGACGATGGCCCTCTACCTCGCTGGCAAGCCCTCGCACCGCACCACGGAAGTGCCGGTGTACACCGCCTTCGTGCGGCTCGAGCACCAATGGGATGACGAGCACCTGCCCAGCATGCATCACCTGGTGCAGAGCCCGGATCCCGTGCAGTTGGTCGAGGATGCACTGGTCTGGTGCCGCCACGAGACCGGCCTGCCGCTGCTGTGGAAGCACCTGGGATCGGAGGTGCGCGCATGAACGCCTACAAGACATCAACACCACGCGAAACGGGGGAATCGCAATGAACAAGGAACACCAGTACCGCACGGGCACGTTCACGACGCCGCAACCGCCGGCACCAGTACCGCCCAGGTCGGCCAGTGATGAACTGGCCGAGGATCTGGCAACATCCATTGACGCCAGCACTTCCAGCACTGCCATACGGGGGAACAAATGAGTACCGATGCACCACGCAATGAAGACGGCCTCACCGAAGACGAGCTGTGGGCCGCGCTGGAGGGTCAGGTTGGCGCCCAGCGCGCCAGCACCTTGGTGGATCTCAGCAACTTCGCCAATGACCGAGGCGATAACGAACACGCGCTGCCACTCATCGATGCCGCAGTCGAGGCCGCACAGGACAGCGACAACGAGCAGGTGCTCGCCCGCGCCTACGGGGCGCGTGGCGTCACGCTCTTCGGCCTCGATCGCTTCGAGGAGTCGGCAGCCGCGCATCTCGATGCCGCGCACATCTTCGAGCGCTATGACGATCTGCAGGCCACCAGCGTTGCCTACTTCAACGCCTCCTGGTCACTGGAAGTGGCAGGCATCCTCGACCGTGCTCTCGAATGTGCGGACGTCGCCATCGCCACCGCCAAGCAGTTCGGTGGCGATGCTGAGACGGCACAGACGCTTGTGCAGCGAGCAGACGTGCTGCAGAAGC
>JAJXSV010000411.1 GCA_021784375.1 Actinomycetes bacterium
TTTCGAACCGATCGTGTTCCTTGGTGCAGCAGTTGGGTTACTTCGGCGCGAATTCCCGCACTTCGTCTTGACTCGCTATATGACGGCGCCAACGATGTTGGCCTGTCGGCCGGTGCGCCGACTGCAGCAGTTGGGACGACTTGGTGGAAATAGCGCGGGTTCGCCTGTGTATCGACGGGCAGTGGATCGATTCCGCCGATGGCGTGGTTCGGGAGATCCGCAGCCCCTTTGACAACGGTTTGGTAGCGCAGGCGGCAGAGGCCACGGCCGACGATGTCGAGCAGGCCATTGCGGCCGCCCGTCGTGCCTTCGATTCCGGCCCCTTCCCGCATTGGACGCTGGAGCAGCGCTGCGCCTTGGTTGCTCGGGTGGCGGACCTGCTGGAACGTGATGCGCAGCTCATCGCCGCCGCGGAATCCGCCGACACCGCCAAGCGCCTGCTGGAGGCCGAGTACGACATCGCCGATGTGATCGCTGTGTTCCGCCACTTCGCCGCGCTCGGTCGTGCGTTGCATGAGCGACAGGTCGATGTCGGACGTCCGGAGATCGACAGCCGGATCGTCTACGAGCCGGTGGGTGTCTGTGGGCTCATCGGCCCTTGGAATTACCCACTGCTGCAACTCGCCTGGAAGGTGGCGCCGGCACTGGTGGCGGGCTGCACCTTCATCATGAAGCCCAGTGAACTCACCCCCTCGAGTGCCGCGCACCTCATGCGCATCCTCATGGAAGCCGGTACGCCGGATGGCGTGGCCAACCTGCTCCTCGGTGCCGGAGCAGTCGTGGGGGCGCCGCTCACCAGCGACCCGCGCATCGACCTCGTCTCCTTCACCGGCGGTCTGGCCACGGGCAAGCGCATCATGGCCGCCGCCGCCGCCACGGTGAAGAAGGTGGCACTGGAGCTGGGTGGCAAGAACCCCCACATCATCTTCGCCGACGCCGATCTCGATGCCGCCATCGACAATGCAATCACTGCAGCCTTCCTGCACTCCGGCCAGGTGTGCTCAGCGGGTACGCGCCTGCTGGTGGAGCGCGCGGTACACGATCAGGTGGTGGACGCCATCGTGGAGCGTGCCCGTCGCATTCACCTGGGGGGGCCTGCGGACCCGCTCACGGAAACCGGCGCCCTGATCAGTGAGGCGCACCTGGTGAAGGTGCAGAAGTACTGCCTCGACGGCATCGCAGAGGGTGCGGTGCTGCGTACTGGTGGCCAACGTTCCACCGCTCCGGGCCTGGAGCGTGGATGGTTCTTCGAACCGACGGTGCTCGACAACTGCAACACGCGCATGCGCTGCGTGCAGGACGAATCCTTCGGCCCCATCTTGACGGTCGAGGTCTTCGATTCGGAGGCAGAGGCGGTGGCGCTCGGCAACGACACCATCTACGGGCTCAGCGGCGGCGTGTGGACGCGCGATGAGGCCAAGGCGCAGCGCGTGGCGGGCGCCCTCCGGCACGGCACCATCTGGGTCAACGACTACGGTCCCTACCGACCCGAGGCGGAGTGGGGCGGCTTCAAGCAGTCCGGCATCGGACGGGAACTCGGTGTGGACGGACTCCACGAGTATCTGGAAGCGAAACACATCTGGCGCAATACGACACCGGCGCGTTCCGGATGGTTCGCCTCGGAAGGGACCACGGCATGACGACCACGATCTCGGTGCGCAATCTCTGGAAGGTATTCGGTCCCCATCCGGAAGCCATCGTGAACAGTCCCGACGCCATGCTGTCCCGTTCCGAACTGCGCAAGAAGACCGGCGCCACCGCCGCCGTTCGCGATGTTTCCTTCGACGTCGGCGAGGGCGAGGTCTTCGTCGTGATGGGCCTCTCCGGCTCCGGCAAGTCGACCCTGGTGCGTTGCATGACGCGGCTCATCGAACCCACCGCCGGTGAGGTGCTCATCCAGGGCGAGGACGTGCTGCACGCTGACGGCGCTCGCCTGCGGGAGATCCGACGCACCAAGTTCTCCATGGTCTTCCAGCATTTCGGCCTGCTGCCGCACCGTCGCGTAATTGACAACGTTGCCTTCGGTCTCGAGATCAACGGCATCAAGAAGGACAAGCGATACGCGCGCGCCGAAGAGGTGGTGGGCCTGGTGGGCCTGCAGGGTTACGAGCAGGCCTACCCGGAACAGCTCTCGGGTGGCATGCAGCAGCGTGTGGGTCTGGCGCGAGCTCTGGCCTCGGATCCCGCGGTGATGTTCTTCGACGAGCCCTTCAGCGCCCTCGATCCGCTCATCCGTCGTGACATGCAGACTGAGGTGATCCGTCTCCATGAGGAGGTGGGCAAGACCATGGTCTTCATCACCCACGACATCCACGAGGCCCTGCGCCTTGGCGATCGCATCGCCATCATGCGCGACGGCGGCCTGGTGCAGGTGGGCACGCCTGAGGAACTCATCGCCCAGCCCGCCGACGACTACGTCGCCAACTTCGTGCTCGACTTCCCCAAGTCGCATGTGCTGACCCTGCGCTGGATCGCGCGCCCGGCCACCAGTGACGCCGAGCTGCAGGGTCCGGCGCTTCCGGCCAACATGGTGATTCGGGATGCGGCTCGCACCGTGCTCGAAGTCGACGGACCGGTGCGGGTGATGGATGACGGAGCGCTGCTGGGCGTCGTCTCGACCGAGGAGATCCTGGCCGTCATCGCGGGGGCGCAGGGCTGATGTCGATGCTGCAACGATTGCGTACGCAGCGTGGCCCGCAATTGGCTCTGCTGCTGACGCTGTGGGTGGTGCTCGGACGCTTGTTCGCAGGCAACTGGACCTTCCCGCTCGATCGTTCCAGCCTCACGCCCTTCC
>JAJXSV010000412.1 GCA_021784375.1 Actinomycetes bacterium
CCTGTTGGCCCATGGCGGTTCCTTATGGCTGGATCGCTACGACCTGGCCACGACCGACAATTCGCTCATCACCGGCCTGCAGTATGCCGACGCGCACGCCGTTCTGCCCGGTACCACCACGCTCTCCGGAATCGCCATCGTGTGTGCGTTGCTGTTCTTTGCCAATGCGGTGCGCCGCAATTGGGCACTGCCCGCACTGGGCACGGCACTCATGGTGCTCTCCAGCGTGCTGATCTCCGCCGTGTGGCCCGCGCTCGTGCAGCAGTTGCAGGTGAAACCCAACGAGCAGGCCAAGGAATCGGCCTACATCGCGCGCAGCATTGCCAGCACACGCACGGCATACGGCATCGCCAATGCCAAGGTGGAGCAGTACAGCGCGAGCGACAGCGTGGATGCCACCGCCATCGCCGGCGCCAGCAGCACGCTGTCGCATATCCGGCTCATGGATCCCAACATCATCGGCTCGACCTTCCAGCAGTTGCAGCAGATCAAGGGCTTCTACTCCTTCCCCAACACCCTCGATATCGCGCGCCTGCTGCAGAACGGCAAACCGCAGGAGTCGGTGGTGGCCGTTCGTGAGGTGAACCTCGATGGCATTCCCAACTCGC
This sequence comes from Actinomycetes bacterium, assembly GCA_021784375.1. The sequence goes on from JAJXSV010000412.1 coordinate 609, forward strand.
AACGCAACTGGGTCACCTCCACGCTCATCTACACCCATGGCATCGGCATGGTGGCAGCGGCGGACAATGCCGTGACCACCGATGGTCAGCCGGCGTTCTACGAGGCGGATGTGCCGCCGACGGGCGCCCTGAACATCACGCAGCCACGGGTCTACTTCGGCGAGGGCTCACCCCAGTACTCGATCGTCGGTGCACCTGCCGGTGCCAAGCCGCGCGAGCTCGACTACCCCGATGACAAGGCCGCCAACGGTCAGCAGAACTACACCTACACCGGCAAGGGTGGAGTGCCGATCGGCAGCACGCTCAACCGACTGCTCTTCGCGGCGCGCTTCAGCGAGCAGAACATCCTGTTGTCCAACGCCATCACCAGCTCCTCGCGCATCCTGTACATCCGCGAACCCCGTGCACGTGTGGAGAAGGTGGCACCGTGGCTCACCGTCGACAGTGACGCCTACCCGGTTGTCGTCAACGGTCGCATCCAGTGGGTCCTCGACGGCTACACCACGTCCGCGAACTACCCCTATTCGCAGCACACGCTCCTGACCGACGCCATCTCCGACGCCGTCACCAGCCCCGCCTATGACCTCGCGGGACGCACCGTGAACTACATGCGCAACTCGGTGAAGGCCACGGTGGACGCCTATGACGGCACCGTGCATCTGTATGCCTGGGATCCCACTGATCCGGTGCTCAAGGTGTGGGAGCGCGCCTTCCCGGGAACCGTCACGCCCAAGCAGCAGATTCCCGCCGACCTGCTTCCGCAATTGCGCTACCCAGAGGATCTCTTCAAGGTGCAGCGCGATGTGCTGAGGAAGTACCACATCACCGATCCCAGTTCCTTCTTCTCCGGTGAGAACTTCTGGATCATTCCCGACGATCCCACGCGTGCCGCCGGCACTCAGCCCCCGTACTACCTCACCCTGCAGACGCCGGGCAGCAAGACTGCAGCCTTCAGCGTCACCTCCACCTTCGCGCCCGCCAAGCGTCCCTCGCTGGCAGCACTCATGGTGGTGAACTCGGAACCGGGACCCGACTACGGCACCATCCGCATCCTGCAGTTGCCGAGCCAGACCACCATTCCGGGGCCCGTGCAGGCGCAGAACAACTTCGAGTCCGATCCCAACATCTCCAGTTCGCTGTCACTGCTGCGGCGCGGTGGATCTGATGTGGTGCTCGGCAATCTGTTGTCACTGCCGATTGGCGGTGGTGTGCTCTATGTGGAGCCCGTATACGTACAGGCCACCGGTGGCAACGGATATCCGTTGCTGCGCAAGGTGATTGTGAGCTTCGGTCAGCAAGTCGTCATGGCCGACACCCTTGATCAGGCCCTGCGGGCCGTCATCGGTGTTTCGTCCGGGACGCAGACCGTGCCCTCGTCGACCACCACTCCGACGACGCCCGGCGGCACCACCACACCGACCACTCCGAGCAACCAGACGGCGGCACAGGAACTCAGCAGCGCCCTCTCCGAAGCCAGCGCTGCGTACGCAGCGGGCGAGGCTGCGCTGAAGGCCGGTGACTTCAACGCCTACGGACAGGCCCAGAAGAAGCTGATCGCGGCCATCACGCGCGCACAGCAGGCGCAGGCCAAGCTCAAGTAATGACAAGGGTCGCGCGGCGGGATGACATCTGTCATTGACGCCCGTGGGACTGCCAAGATTGCTGCCACACCTGGGAGGAACGATGGTGCATCCACGCGCGGGAACCGTCGCGCTTGCTGCGGACCTGGTTGATGTTTCGGCCTTGATCACCGCCTACTACTCGCTGCATCCGGATGCGGAGGATGTCACGCAGCGCGTGGCCTTCGGCACCTCCGGACATCGCGGTTCGGCCTTTGACGTGGCCTTCAACGACGACCACATCGCGGCTGCCACCCAGGCCATCGTCGAATACCGTCATTCCCAGCGCATCCGCGGTCCGCTCTTCATCGGACGGGACACCCATGCCCTGAGTACGCCCGCATGGACCACTGCACTGGAAGTGCTGATGGCCAATGGCGTCGAAGTGCTCATCGACAGTGCCGATCGCGTCACGCCCACGCCCGCCGTGTCGCACGCCATCCTCACCTACAACCGCGGTCGCGCCCTCGATGACCCGGGCCGTGCGGACGGAATTGTCGTCACGCCTTCGCACAACCCACCCCGCGATGGCGGATTCAAGTACAACCCAGCGGACGGTGGTC
>JAJXSV010000413.1 GCA_021784375.1 Actinomycetes bacterium
CGCGATCAGGCCGACGACCGAGAGCACGCTGGCCACCAGGAAGACGTGACCCGTCACGTCGCCGTAGGCCGTGCGGACCACCTGGGCCACCGGCGTGGGCATGGCGTTGAGGTCCAGGGTCGAGGAGGAGCCGCCGCCCGCAGGCAGTGTGATGCCGAGGTGGGCCAATCCGGCCGCGATGTGCGCCGTGAGCTGGTTGGCCACCATGGCCCCCAGGACACCGACGCCCACGGTGCCGCCCAGCGAGCGGAAGAACGTGACGGTCGACGTGCTGGCGCCGATATCCCGGATGGCAACGGTGTTCTGCACGGCGAGTACGAGGTTCTGCATGGTCATCCCCAGCCCCGCACCGGCGATGAAGAGCGCGCCCCCGATGAAGACGAGTGACGAGCGATGGTCCATGGTGGCGAGCAGGGCGAAACCGAGGGCGAGGAGCACGGAACCGCTCACGAGGTACTTCTTGAAGTGGCCGTGCCCGGAGATCAGCCGGCCCGCGACGGTGGAGGTGACGATGAGCCCGATCATCATGGGGCCCATGAGCAGACCGGCCGCGGTCGGGGAGTAGCCGCGGGCGATCTGGAAGTACTGGCCGAGGAACACCGAGCCACCGAACATGCCGATGCCGACGGCCAGGCTGCCGATGATGGCGAGTGCGGGGGTGCGTTGCACCACGATGTCGAGGGGGATGATCGGTTCGGCGACGCGCCGCTCGACCATGACGGTTGCGATGAGCAGCACGACCGCCGCGCCGACCATGAGCGCGGACTGCCCGGACGCCCAGGCGAAGCTCTGTCCTGCGAAGGTCACCCAGATGAGCAGGATGCTCACACCGGCGCTCAGGAGCGTCGCCCCCAGGTAGTCCACCTTGACCCGACGGGGCTGCAGCGCCAGGTGCAGGGTCTTCTGGAGGAGCACCATGGCGGCCACGGCGAAGGGCGCACCGACGAAGAAGACCCAGCGCCAGCCGAGCGGTGAGTCCACGATGGCGCCACCGATGAGTGGGCCACCGATGGTGGCCACGGCCATGATGCCACCCATGTAGCCGTTGTACTTGCCGCGCTCTCGGGGCGGGATCATGGCCGCCATCACCGTCTGCGCGAGCGCCTGCACGCCGCCCAGGCCGATGCCCTGGAGTGCGCGCAAGGCGATGAGCCAGGCCACGGTCTGTGCGAAGCCGGCCCCGATCGACGCCATGGTGAAGATCGCGAGCGCGATCTGCAGGAGCAGCTTCTTGTGCAGCAGGTCGGCGAGTTTGCCCCAGATGGGCGTGGCCACCGTCGACGTGAGGAGGGTGGCGGTGACGATCCACGTGTACTGCGTCTGCGTGCCGTTGAGCGAACCCACGATGGTCGGCAGCGCGTTGCTCACGATGGTGCCGCTCGTCATCGACACGAACATGGCGAGGAAGAGCCCACTCAGGGCCTCCAGGATCTCCCGCTTCGTCATGGTGTCCGGGTGCTTGATCCTGCTCGTCATGTGAGTCGCTCCTTGCCGGCCGCGGAGCCGTTGAGCTGCTCGTGCGCCGTGATCATGAATTGCGCGAGTTCGGTGAGGGCCTCGGTGACGAGGAGCGCGCGCTCGTCGTCCCAGCCTTGGAGGGCCTCGCGCAGCCACTCCGTCTGCACGTCGCGCATGGTCCGCGTCGCGGCCCTGCCCGCCTCCGTGAGTCGCAACTGCTGGGCACGGCCATCCGACGGGTCGGCCGCGCGCTCGACGTGTCCGGCTTCGATGAGCGCTGCGACGTGCCGACTGGCCACCGAGTTGTCGACCTGCAGGGCCTCCGCGAGCTCACTGAGCCGTGCGACGCCCAGGCGTGAGAGCGTGGCGAGGAAGATCCCGGCATAGCCTCCGGAGACGCCGGGCACGGTCTCGCGACTGCGCCGACGTGCGGACGCCCCCTGCCAGGAGACCTCGCGCAGGGCGTCCATGAGCAGTTTCGCCTGCTTGCGGGATACGGCCACCGGAACTCCTCGGATTGATTGCGTTTTGCAACTATATACCCGATTAGTTGCCTTGTGCAATCAATTGGCCGCGAGCTGGCGCAACCGGATGCGCGCGAGCGTCGCCCGGCCCTGCAGGGCGAGGCCGTCCCTCAACAGCAGGCAGTCGCGCGGGCCGAGGGGCAGCTCGGGGTAGGCCACGAGCGCACAGTTGCCCTCAAGCACGGCGATGATCTCGATGGCCCCCGGGGCCGGGAACTCGAGCCCCTCGCGCATGGTGATGATGCCGACCGTGGCATCCACGCGGCCGCGGCGCGTCATGATGTTCAGGTCCTCGGTCGGACCGTGTGTGAGCCGTGAGCGCACCCCAACCTCGCCGGGGAAGTGCACCGGCTCGAAGCGGCGCACGTCCATCGGCTGCCCGTCGACCTCGAGCACCATGCCTCGACCGCGCGTCAGCACGAGCACGCGATCCACGCCCGGGAAGCGGGAGAACGCACCCTCGGAGGCCACCTCGGCGAAGCTCACGCGCCAGTCGAAGTCCTCCATCCCGGCTCCCTCGGGGCCCGCGAGCACCTGGTACGTGACGCCCCCGCCGTTGGCCCAACGTGAAGCCACGCGGTTCGCATGCAGGAGCGCGACCGGCGGTGTCATCCCGCCAGTTCCCGTATGACCGCCTCGAGTGCGGCGACCCCGAGCAGGCAGTCCGCGCGATCGGCCGATTCGGCCGGCGAGTGCGAGATGCCGGTCCGATTCCGCACGAACAGCATGGCCGTGGGAAGCCCGGCGGTCGCCAGGATGCCGGCGTCGTGGCCGGCGCCCGTCGGGAGCAGGGGGACAACC
>JAJXSV010000414.1 GCA_021784375.1 Actinomycetes bacterium
CGCGGGGTCAAACCCTTCGGCTGGTCCGGCCGGAACCGAAAGGAAACCCCTTGTACAAGAAACTGATTGGAATGGCTGCGGCGGCTGCAACGCTCGCGGTCGTTCTGGCGGGCTGCGGAAGCAGCTCCACCAGTACCACGAGTTCCGACACCGCTTCTGCTGCTGCCGGTGGCCTCATCGGTGTTGCCATGCCGACGCAGTCCTCGACCCGTTGGATCTCCGACGGCGAGAGCATCAAGGCCGCGCTCGAGAAGGACGGCTTCACCGTCGATCTCCAGTACGCAGAGGATGACATCCCGACCCAGGTCTCACAGCTCGAAGCCATGCTGACCAAGGGCGCCAAGGCACTCATCATCGCCGCCATCGACGGCACCCAGTTGACCGATGTGCTCCAGAAGGCAGCCGACAACAAGGTCCCGGTCATCGCCTACGACCGCCTGATCCGCAACAGCGCGAACGTCAACTACTACGCATCCTTCGACAACTTCAAGGTCGGCGTGCTGCAGGCGACGTCGCTCCTCGTGGGCATGGGCGTGTACGCGAGCGAGAACAGCACCACGGCTGACGGCCCCAAAGCCAAGGGCCCGTGGAACATCGAACTCTTCGCCGGTTCACCGGACGACAACAACGCCACCTTCTTCTTCAACGGCGCCATGTCGGTGCTGCAACCGCTCATCGACAAGAAGGTGCTTGTCGTGAAGTCGGGGCAGACGAAGTTCGAACAGGTTGCCATCCTGCGTTGGGACGGCGCTGTCGCCCAGAAGCGCATGGAGGATCTGCTCGTCGGTACCTACGCCAAGGGCGCGAAGGTCAACGGCATCTTGTCGCCGTATGACGGCCTGAGCCGCGGCATCATTGCAGCGCTCTCCGACGGTGGTTACACCGCCGCCAACTGGCCGACCATCACCGGTCAGGACGCTGAAGTCCTCTCCATCAAGGCCATGATCGCGGGTCAGCAGTACTCCACGATCTTCAAGGACACCCGTGAGCTGGCCAAGGTTGCCGTCACGATGTCCGAGGACCTGCTCAACGGCAAGACGCCGCAGACCAACGACACCACCACGTACAACAATGGCGTCAAGGTTGTTCCGGCCATGCTGCTCACGCCGTACATCGTGAACAAGGACAACTACCAGAAGATCCTTGTTGACTCCGGCTACATCAAGGCGTCAGACCTCAAGTAAGTGATTTGTGGCCGGTGGGAGGTCCCTATCCCACCGGCCACATCTCAGCCACAATTCCGAAAACTCCCCAGGAGGGGTGGATGACGAACTACATCCTGGAGATGCGCTCCATCACCAAGCGCTTCCCCGGCGTGCTCGCACTCGACAACGTCACCATGAATGTCGCGCGCGGCGAGATCCACGCTATCTGCGGTGAGAACGGCGCCGGCAAGTCGACGCTCATGAAGGTCCTCTCCGGGGTGTGGCCGGCAGGATCGTATGAGGGCGAGATCGTGTACGAGGGCGAGGTGGTGTCCTTCAAGAACATTCGCGAAAGCGAGGAGCGGGGCATCGTCATCATCCACCAGGAGCTCGCCTTGAGCCCCTACATGTCGATCGCCGAAAACATCTTCCTCGGCAACGAGGTCAAGGGTCGCACCGGTCTCATCGACTGGAACGAGACCGACAAGGAGGCCGCGCTGCTCATGGCGCGCGTAGGCCTCAAGGAGAAGCCCAACACCCGCATCATGGATATCGGCGTGGGCAAGCAGCAGCTGGTCGAAATCGCCAAGGCCCTCTCCAAGCGCGTGAAGCTGCTCATCCTCGATGAGCCCACCGCGGCGCTCAACGACGAGGATTCCGAGCACCTGCTCGCTTTGCTGCGCCACCTCAAGCAACAGGGCATCACCTGCATCATGATCTCCCACAAACTCAACGAGATCGCCTCCATCGCCGACACCACCACCATCATCCGCGACGGCAGGACCATCGAGTCGCTTGACATGAGTGACGGCAACGTTGACCAGGAACGCATCATCAAGGGCATGGTGGGTCGTGACATGACACACCGCTTCCCGGCGCATGCATCGCACATCGGCGAGGAGATCCTGCGGGTTGAGAACTGGACGGCCCATCACCCGAACGATCACACCCGCGTGGTCGTGGACAAGGTGAACATCACTGCCCGCAAGGGCGAGATCGTCGGCCTTGCCGGCATCATGGGCGCCGGACGCACCGAATTCGCACGCAGCCTCTTCGGCCATTCGTGGGGAACGAACATCAGCGGCAAGGTCTACATCAACGGCAAGGAGGCCAACGTAGGCACCATCTCCAATGCCATCAGGAGCGGCCTCGCCTACGCCACCGAGGACCGCAAGCGTTTCGGCCTCAATCTGCTCGAGGACGTCAAGCGCAATATCTCACTGGCATCACTCCAGGACTTCGTGAAGCACGGCTTGGTTGACGACAACGAGGAGTACCGGATCGCCTCCGAGTACCGCACCTCGATGAACATCAAGTCACCGTCCGTGCTCTCCATCACCGGCCAGCTCTCCGGCGGCAACCAGCAGAAGGTTGTCCTGAGCAAGTGGATCAACGTCAAGCCCGAAGTGCTCATCCTCGATGAGCCGACGCGCGGCATCGATGTCGGCGCCAAGTACGAAATCTACCAGATCATCCAGCGACTGGCCGACGAGGGGAAGGCGATCATCGTCATCTCCTCCGAACTTCCGGAACTGCTCGGCATCTGCGACCGCATCTACGCGATCGCAGAGGGCCGCATCACCGGTGAGGCAACCCGTGAGGAAGCCACGCCAGAGTTACTGATGACCTACATGACCC
>JAJXSV010000415.1 GCA_021784375.1 Actinomycetes bacterium
GGTGTCGTCCCATTGCATGGGAGTGCGCACGCCGTCGCGATCCTGCAGCCAGAAATTGTCGCCCATGCCGATCTCATCGCCGTAATAGAGCACGGGTGTACCGGGCATGGAGAGCAGCATGCTGTTGAGCAACTCGATGCGTCGGCGATCGTTCTCCACCAGTGGCGCCAGACGCCGACGGATGCCGAGGTTGCTGTACCCGCGCGGATCCGGTGAGTACACGCGCCACATGTAGTCGCGCTCCTCCTCCGTCACCATCTCCAACGTGAGCTCGTCATGGTTGCGCAGGAACATGGCCCACTGGCATTGCTCAGGAATCTCCGGCGTCTGCTCGAGGATGTCGATGATGCTCGAGCGGTCCTCCTTGGCGATGGCCATGTAGAGGCGGGGCATGATGGGGAAGTTGTAGTTCATATGGCATTCGTCGCCATCGCCGAAGTAGGGGCGGGTGTCCTCGGGCCACTGGTTGGCCTCGGCCAGCAGGATGACCTCGGGGTTCCTGGCGTCGATGCGCTGGCGTAACTGCTTGAGGAAGGCGTGGGTCTCGGGCAGGTTCTCGCAGGTGGTGCCCTCGCGCTCGAAGAGGTAGGGAATGGCGTCGAGCCGGAAGCCGTCAACACCGAGTTCCACCCAGAACTCCATGACCTTGAACACGGCCTCCTGCACGTCCGGGTTGTCGAAGTTGAGGTCGGGCTGGTGGTGGAAGAAGCGATGCCAGAAGTACTGGCCGGCGACCTCGTCCCAGGTCCAGTTCGACTGCTCGGAGTCGAGGAAGATGATGCGGGCGTCGGCATACTCCTCGCCGGTATCGCTCCACACATAGAAGTCGCGTTCCCTTGAGCCCTTGGGCGCGTTGCGTGCTGCGTGGAACCAGGGGTGTTGATCCGAGGTGTGGTTGATGACGAGCTCGAAAATCACGCGGATTCCGCGTTTGTGGGCCTCGTCGATGAGGTGCCGGGCATCGTCGAGAGTGCCGTAGATGTCGGCGACGTCCACGTAGTCCGCGATGTCATAGCCGCCGTCGCGCAGCGGGGAGGGGAAGAAGGGCTGCACCCAAATGGCGTTGACGCCCAGCTTCTCGATGTAGTCGAGCTTGCTGGTGATGCCCTGGAAATCGCCGTAGCCGTCGCCATTGCTGTCGAAGAAGGCGCGAGGGAGGATCTGGTAGATCACCGCGTTCTTGAACCACAGGGGATCGTGGATGCCGGACATGGTGTTCCTCCATCGGGACTCGACGTCCCGAGTGTATGAGTGCTGCGAGGGCGGCACGCCGGCGTTGCGCAAGTGCAACCTGTTGCGGCGCAATTGCACCTAGCTGGGTGAGGACAACAATGCCCGCTCGAGCAATTCGGCCAGATGCAGGGGTTCGCTCAGCGGTCGCAGATCCTCTATCTGGCAGCGACAGCCGAAGCCGTCCGCCAGCACCACCGCGCCGTCTGCGGCGGCGTCGATGGTGGGGAGGAGTGACTGCTCCGCAATCCTCACTGACAGCTGGTGATGCGCGGCCTCGAAGCCGAAGTTGCCGGCCAGGCCGCAGCAGCCCACAGCCTCATCGACGCCCACGCCGTGCTGGGCGAGCAGCTCGTGCTGGGAGCTGGCCAGGAAGGAGGCCCGTTCGTGGCAATGGGTCTGCAACACCACGTGGGCCGGTAGCGCTGGCCACGCCCAGTCGGGTGCCAGCTCAACGAGGAGCTGGGCGAAAGTGCGCACGCGCGCGGCCACCTGCCGTGCGGCCGGTTCCTCGAGCAGTTCCGGCAGGTCCTTGGCCAGGGAGCTGGCGCAACTGGGTTCGAGCACGACGATGGGCAGGTTGCTGTCGAAGCGCGACAGCACGCGCAGCAGTTCCCGTTGTACCCGCTGGGCCGTGTCCAGTTGGCCGGTGGTGATCCAGGTGAGACCGCAACAGCCCTCGTCGACCACCTGCACGGGAATGCCCGCCGTGTCCAGTACGCGTACCGCAGCGCTCACCAAATGGGGGCGGAAGGAACGGGTGAAGGTGTCCACGAAGAGCAGCGCACGGGGGACCGCGCCGTCGGCCGGCGTGTGCATCGTGCCCGATGGCTCCGTGGCCAGTCGGGGCAGGCGGCGCTTGGAGGTGATGCCGATAAGTGGCAGCAAGCGTTGCAGGAGAGGATTGCCCAACAGTGCATTGGCCAGGCGGGGGGCGCGTGCGGCCATCCGGAGCAGCGTCGGGAGGCGGCCCAACGTGTAGTGCGTGCGGGGCCGTAGGCGTCCGCGGTAGTGCCGATGCAGTACCGCGGACTTGTAGGTGGCCATATCCACGCCGGTGGGGCAATCGGTGGAACAGGCCTTGCAGGAGAGGCAGTTGTCGAGCGCCTCGACGGCATCGGCGACAGACACGTCAACGCCTGCGATGGCATCCTGCAGGACACGTGCACGTCCGCGAGTCGAATCGATTTCCCTGCGGGTCACATTGAAGGAGGGGCACATACTGCTGATGTTGGCCGTGACGCATTTGCCGACTCCCACACATCTTCCGACGGCAAGTGCCAGATCCCCATCATCCTCGGCAAGTGCGAACGGCGTCTGGACCCGGGGCGCACTCGGGGGCAGATCCGACAGCAGGTTGGGGGCGTCCACGATGACACCCGGATTCAGCAGCCCCGCGGGATCGAGGATGGCCTTGACCTGTGCAAAACACTGCAGCAGCTGGGCCGAGTACATGAAGGGCAGCAGCTCGCCACGAGCTCGACCGTCACCGTGCTCGCCCGAGATGGACCCACCATGCTTGGCCACCGTCTGCGCGGCCTCAAGCAGGAA
>JAJXSV010000416.1 GCA_021784375.1 Actinomycetes bacterium
CCTCGCCGAGCGCGACCAGGTCGCGGGTGTCGATGCCGGCGACGAACATGCCGCGGCGGGGGTAGACATCGACCAGGTTCTCGTTGGCCAGCGTGCGCAGGGCCTCGCGGATGGGTGTGCGGCCCAGCCCCAACTGCTCCATGAGGTCGGCCTCGCTCAGCAGCGCCCCCGGTGCCAGCTCGGCTCGCACGATCATGGCGCGGATCGCGAAGTAGGCGCGGTCGCTCTGCGACGTCGCGAACTCGGCACTCGGTTGGAGCAGCGGGATGGCCACGAGGGGGAGCGTAAGTTGAGATATATCAGTTGTATATGCGACGCCGCCGAGTGGCCGGAGCGGGCGCCGAACGGGAACAACCGTTCCACGTTGTGGTGCGTTGGGGCGCCGAAAGGCGGCTGCCGCTCATGCAGGGGAAGCCGGTGCTGACGGCGCCGCTGCCGGCCCCTGACCCTCGCTAGTAGCGGTTGCCGCTGCCGTTGCGGGCGAAGGCCACCACCGTGAGCCCGAACTCGTGGGCCGTGTCGACGGCCAGCGAGGTGGGTGCCGACACGGCGGAGATGGCGGAGATGCCCGCGACCACGGCCTTCTGCACGATCTCGTAGCCCAGGCGTCCCGAGCAGACGAGGGTCCAGCCGGCCAGGGGCAGGGCACCCGCCATGAGCGCGGCGCCGATGACCTTGTCGACGGCGTTGTGGCGGCCGACGTCCTCGCGCACCCAGCGGACGGTGAGATCCGGCGCCACGAGCAGGGCGGCATGCAGCCCTCCGGTCTTGGAGAAGACCTTCTGGCGCTTGCTCAACTCGTCGGTGAGTCGGGCCAGTGTGGGCAGGTCGTGCGGCGTCGGGGCCACATCCCGGACGCCCCGGCTGCGCAGGTCGTCGAGTTGGGTGGTGCCGCAGACCCCGCAGGCGGAGGACATGGTGAAGCGCCGGTCGAGCAGGCGGTCAGGGGTGACGGCGGTCTCGTCGACCGTGGCGACGACGGTGTTGGCGCGCTGCCGTGGCGTCATGGTGCGGTCGCCGCAGACGATGACCTCGCGCAACTGGTCGGGAGACGTCACCACCCCCTCGGCGAGCAGGAAGCCGGTGGCGAGCTCGAGGTCGTTGCCGGGGGTGCGCATGGTGACGGCCAGGGCCTCGTCCGGTCCGCTGCCGCGTCGGAGGCGGATCTGCAGCGGCTCCTCGACGACGACACTGTCGACGAACTCGGTGCCGTCGGTGCGGGTCGCCCGCACCCGGGCGATGGCAGAGCGGGCTTCATCCTCTTCGCGAATCACGCTTCAGCGTAGATCCGCGCCCGGGTCCCCTCGACGACACTGCCGTCGCTGGCACGTCGAAGAGGCGTATATCCGCTGCGGATGCACGGGCTGTGCCCCGTGCGCGACGGGAGGCGGCGAGTGGGACGGGGTGTGGCTACCAGCGGTGGTGGACGTGCGCGCGGATGTCGGTGGCGTAGATGCGGTGCACGGCGGCGTCGTAGGCCTTCGCCGAATGCGGCAGGCCGGCGACGGCGGCGTTCGCCTGCGCCTGGGCCACGGAACTGGCGCCCGGGATCACCGTGCTCACACCGGACTGGTCGATGAGCCAGCGCAAGGCGGCCTGCGCCGGCGTCTGGTCGGCGGGCGCGTACGTGGCCAATTCCTGAGCAGCAGCAACGCCGATCTCGTAGGGCACGCCAGCGAAGGTCTCTCCGACATCGAAGGCCTCACCGCTGCGGTTGTAGTTGCGGTGGTCGTCGGCAGCGAACCGCGTCTCCGTCCTGAACTTCGCCGTGAGCAGGCCGCTGGCCAGGGGCACCCGCACGATGACGCCGACGCCGACGGCGGCCGCCTCGGGGATGACTGTCTCGAAGGGCTTGAGGCGGAAGGCGTTGGCGATGATCTGCAGGCTCGCGAGGTGCGGGTGCGCGATGGCCATGCGCGCCTGCTCGACGGTCTCGACGCTCACCCCGTAGCCGGCGATGACGCCCTCGGCCGTGAGCGCGTCGAACAGTTGGTACATGGATTCGCGTGCGATGGTCTCGGTGGGCGGGCAGTGCCACTGCACGAGGTCGAGACGTTCCACGCCGAGGTTCTCGAGCGAGCGCCCGATCCACGCCCGCAGGTTGGCTTCGCTGTACTCGGCGTCGACCTGCGCGGTGGCGCGGCGGCCGGTCTTGGTGGCGACGAAGAGGTCCTCGCCGGCGCGCTCCTTGAGCAGGCGGCCCACGAAGCGCTCGCTGCGCCCGTCGCCGTACACGTCAGCGGTATCGAAGAAGGTGACGCCGGCGTCGGCCGCGGCGTGCAGGATCTCCATGGCGGTGCGGTCGTCGACCGCGCCCCAGTCCGCGCCGAGCTGCCAGCAGCCCAATCCGATGACCGACGCCGTGCGACCCAGGCGGGGGAATGCGCGCAGTTCCATGTGCAGAGGTTAGGCGGGTGGCGCAAATCGCGGCCCCGAGGGTTGCCGGGCGCGGCAACGACCGCGGCATGATGTACCCATGATTCGTGCATTGATCCGCCTGGTGGCAGTGGCTGCAGCTGTATGGGTTGCGGCGGCCGTCCTCCCGGGTGTCCATGTCACGGGGGATGTGTTCACCTACCTCGGCATCGCCCTCATCTTCTCGTTGGTGAACCTCATCATCGGCAACCTCATCCGCCTGCTCACCATGCCGATCACGGTCCTCACCTTCGGCGTCAGCCTGTTCTTCGTGAACGCGGCGATGTTCCTGCTCACCGACCACTGGAGTGACTCGCTCACCATCGACCGCATCTGGTGGGCCATAGACGGCCCTTT
>JAJXSV010000417.1 GCA_021784375.1 Actinomycetes bacterium
GGGGGTTGACGGCCTGCCGCCGACCGACGGCGTGCGTCTGCGCACCGCCGACCTGCAGGTGATCGTGCGGCCCAGTGGCACCGAACCCAAACTCAAGTGCTACCTGCAGTACGTAACACCCTTCGATGACAGCGCCCGCGCTCGCGCCGAGCAGGTGCTGGAGGCACTCAAGCAGGAGATCACGACCGCACTCGGCCTCTGAGTCCCCAACCAGCACCACCACTGCGTCCCACGTACATCAACGGTGGGCGGGTTGTTTGACGGACCAGCAGTCAGATGGCGGCGTCGAGGACAGCCTTCACCATCTCGATGGTGGTCGAGGGATGCAGCAGGGCGAAGCGGCCCACTACCTCGCCCTCCCACACGGTGGGGGTGGCGAAGGCCACCTGCTGTTCGAGCAGCCGGTTCTGCAACGCCAGGTAGTCGTCCTTGCCCCAACCCGGACGGCGCCACAGCACCACCGAGAGGCCCGGCTCTCGGATGAGCTCGACATGGGGCAGGTCGTTGATGAGTGAGGCCGTCTCCTGGGCCAGGTCGAGCACGTGCTGCACCGCTGCCGCGTAGGCGTCGGTACCGTGCACGGCCAGCGAGAACCACAAGGGCAGACCACGCGCGCGCCGCGAGAGGTGATGCGCGAGATCCGTGGGGTTCCAGTACACGGGGTGATCGGCCTGATGCAGTGGGTCGAGGTAGGACGCGTGCTGCGTGTGGACGGAGGCCGCCTGATCCGGATCCTTGTAGAGCAGGGCCGCACAATCGAAGGGTGCGAACCACCATTTGTGCGGATCGGTGATGAAGGAGTCCGCGTACTCGAGACCGGCGAAGCGCCAACGCTGGTCCGAGAGCAGGGCCGCGCCACCGTAGGCGCCGTCCACGTGCATCCAGAGGTTGCGTTCGCGGCAGAGTTCGCCGATGCCCTGCAGGTCATCGACAATGCCCGCGTTGGTGGTACCGGAGGTGGCCACGATCGCGACCACGGGTGGGCCGTCGTAGTTGTCCAGCGCGCGTCGCACGTCCTCGCCGGTGAGGCGATGGTCGGTGGAAGGGATGACGACGGCCTCTACATCGAGGATGCGCAGGGCATTGGCGACCGACGAATGCGCCTCATCGCTGCAGGCGATGCGCACCTCGCGGACACCGAAGCGCTTGCGTCCGATCTCACGCGCCACGGCCAGCGCTGAGAGGTTGCCCGCCGAACCTCCCGAGACGAAGGTGCCGCCCGCCGTGGCCGGCATGCCGGCCAGGTCCGCCATCCAGCGCAGCACCTGATTCTCCGCCACCAGGGCGCCGGAGGCCTCGAGCCAGGAGCAACCCTGCAATGAGGCGATGGAAACCACGGTGTCAAAGAGCAGGGAGGCCTTGGTGGGTGCCGCCGGGATGAATCCGAAGAAGCGCGGGCTGTCCGTGGAGAGCACGTTGGCGGCGATGTGCCGGACGTAGGCGTCGAGCACTTCGCGGGGATCACGCCCGTACCGATCTATGAAGCCGTCGAGTGCCTCGATGATGGGCTCAGGCGGGCTGGGGTGATCAAGCGGCGTATCGGTGAAGCTGAGCCGCGTACGCACGTACTCGAATACCAGGCCCGCGAGATGCGGGTCGTATCGATGCATGCGATCCGCGGGACGGGTCTCCGATACGGCGTGAAGGTTCATGTACGGGTCGTCGGTCATCGTCGCTCCAGGGACTCGCAGGCGCTTCACACTAACCATTCCCCCTAGGCTGTGGACGTGACTCTGGTCCTCGGAATCAGCGACAGCGACTTGGCTGCGGCGACCGGTTCGGATGCAGCACTTCGGCGCTTCCTCTTCGGCCTGCCTGGCGTCGACCAGGTGGGCGCCGATGCGCGTGCCGCCGCGCTGGGCACCCGCTCCATCAAGGCGCAGAGCAAGCGCGACATGATCGACCTCGCCATCTCCATGATCGACCTCACCACGCTGGAAGGCGCGGACACCCCCGGCAAGGTCAATGCGCTGTGCGTGAAGGCGCAGTACCCGGATCCCACTGATCCGACTGCGCCGCATACCGCAGCCGTGTGCGTGTACGGCGACATGGTGCCGCACGCCGTTCGGGCCCTGGGCACCGACTCGCCCATCCACATCGCGGCCGTCGCCACGGCCTTCCCCAGCGGGCGGGCATCGCTCGACGTGAAGATCCTCGATGTGCGCGATGCCGTGGCCAACGGCGCCCACGAGATCGACATGGTGATCGATCGAGGTGCTTTCCTCTCCGGTCGTTACCTGCAGGTCTTCGAGGAGATCCAGGCCGTGAAGCAGGCCTGCGAGCACGCACACCTCAAGGTCATCCTGGAGACCGGCGAACTGCAGACCTACGACAACGTGCGCCGTGCCTCCTGGCTGGCGATGATGGCAGGCGCCGATTTCATCAAGACCTCCACCGGCAAGGTGCAGCCGGCCGCCACCCCACCGGTCGTGCTCGTGATGCTGGAGGCCGTACGCGACTGGCACGCGATCACCGGCAAGCACATCGGTATGAAGCCCGCGGGCGGCATTCGCACCACCAAGGACGCCCTCAAGATGCTGGTGCTGGTGAACGAGATTCCCGGTGAGGACTGGCTCACGCCGGATCTCTTCCGCATCGGAGCCTCGACCCTGCTCAACGACCTGCTCCTGCAGCGCCAACGACTTCGCGACGGTGGCTACTCCGGGCCGAACTACGTGACGGTGGACTGACATGGCTCGCATCGAATACGCACCCGCACCCGAATCGCGCGCGGTGGTGAAACTGCGCAAGCGAT
>JAJXSV010000418.1 GCA_021784375.1 Actinomycetes bacterium
CAACCACTGGCCCTGCCGGCCTGCGGCAGGAGTTCCATATCACGGGAGCGTGTGGGAATTGGTTGCCAATATGCCAACATTTGGTGGATCTATTGCATCACCCATGGCGCCTTGCCAGCATTCCCACCCATGAGCGGCAATGGCAGCGGGAGCGGCACCGACAACATCTTCGGTACCTCCATGAACCTGGGTGATCTCAAGCCACCGAGTCTCACGCAGTACTTCCACGCGCACGCGGACCAGATCCGTGAGGTGGCGCTGGCGCAGACCCAGTTGCTGGTGCTGGTCATGGGCATCACCGCCATCACGGGGATCGGCATCGGGCTCATCGTCTGGCGGCGCACCATGGCCGCGGAGTTCGCGACCAATGTCTTCGCTGCCATCCTCACCATTCCCTCACTGGCCATGCTGACCTTCATGATCGGTCCCTTCGGACTGGGCTGGGTGCCGACGGTGATCTCACTGTGGCTCTATGCGCAGCTGCCCGTGATCCGCAACACCATCGCCGGCATGCGTTCGGTCGACCCGGCGGTCATGGAATCGGCTCGGGCCATGGGCATGGGACCGTGGCGCGTCCTCCTCCGCATCCAGTTCCCCCTTGCCTGGCCGGTCATCATTGCGGGCCTGCGGGTCTCTTCGATGATGATCTTCGGCATCTCCGCCATCGCCGCCTATGTCGGCGGGCCGGGCTTCGGCGATCTCATGTTCTCGGGGCTGGCCGAACTCGGTGCCTTCAACTCCATGAACGAGACGCTGATCGGTGCCTTCGGCATCACGCTGCTTGCGCTCACCTTCGATGCGCTGTTCGTCATCCTCCGTCGACTCACTACCTCTAGGGGCGTTCGTGTTTGAATCATCAGCAGGCGTGGAGATCCGACTCGAGCATCTGTCGAAGATCTACCCCAACACGACGGTGCCTGCGGTCGAGGACTTCTCGCTCACCATTCCGGCTGGCGATCTGGTCGTGTTCGTGGGGCCCTCGGGATGCGGCAAGACGACCACCATGCGACTCATCAACCGCATCATCGAGCCGACGTCGGGGCGCATCTTCCTCGGTGGCAACGATGTGACGGCCACTCCGGGTGACGAGCTGCGCCGACACATCGGCTATGTGATCCAGCAGATCGGCCTCTTCCCGCATATGACCATCGAGGAGAACATCGCCACCGTGCCGCGGCTGCTGGGCTGGGACCGTCAGCGCATCCGCACCCGCGTGAGTGAGCTGCTGGAACTCGTGAGCCTGGATCCTGCGAAGTTCGCCAAGCGCTATCCCAAGCAGCTCTCCGGTGGCCAGCAGCAGCGCGTCGGCGTGGCCCGTGCGTTGGCCGGCGATCCCGGCGTGCTGCTCATGGACGAGCCCTTCGGAGCGTCCGATCCCATTACCCGCCTACGCCTGCAGAAGGAGTTCCGCACCATCCAGCAGGAACTCGGGAAGACCGTCGTCTTCGTCACGCACGACTTCGAGGAGGCGCTCCTCCTCGGCGACCGCATCGCCGTACTGTCCGACCGCTCGCACGTCGACCAATACGGCACTCCGGTGGAGATCCTCTCCAACCCTGCCACCGACCACGTGCGCAAGTTCGTCGGCCAGGCGGCACGCGTACGCATGCTGTCGCTCATCCCCATTGATCGGCTGGAAGGCCAGCCCGGCGAAGCGCAGGGAGCCGTCACCCTCGACTCCTCGCAGACCCTGCGTGAAGCCATGGATGTCTTCATCGCCGGTGATGAGTTCGTGAACATCAAGTCCGAAAGTGGCGATGTTCGGCACATCCGCTTCTCCGATGTGCAGAATGCGATCTCGCACCTGCGCAGCGATTCGGGTGCGCTCGCATGAGTGTCATGACCATGCGTCCGGCGCGAAGCGCCGAAGCGGGCCCGCGCAAGAAGGGCAAGGTTCGAGAGCTGGGCCTGCAACCCCTGCTGATTGCGGTTGCGGGCGCTGCCTTGTACGTGTGGGTCACCTCGCACAAGCTGGACAAGATCGAGCTTGTCACGCTCAATCGCGACTACATCACCACGGCCATCACCGCACATATCAAGTTGTCGTTCATCTCGGCCGCGATCATCCTCTGCCTGGCCGTGCCGGCAGGAATCCTCCTGACGCGTCCACGGCTCAAGTTCGCAACGCCTTTCATCCTCGCGATCGCCAACATCGGCCAGGCCTTTCCCGCTGTTGGCCTGGTGATCTTGATGGGCATCAAGTTCGGCTTCGGCGTGCCGATCGCCGTTGCGGCCTTCACTGCCTACGGACTGCTGCCGATCCTGCGCAACACCATCGTCGGGCTGCAGCAGATCGACCCCTTCGTCGTGGAATCCGCGCGCGGCATGGGCATGACGGCACGACAGGCATTGTTCCGGGTGGAAATCCCCTTGGCAGTGCCCGTCATTCTCGCGGGTATCCGCACCACTCTGATCCTCACGGTTGGCGTCGCCACGCTTGGCGTCTTCGTCAACGGTGGTGGCCTCGGCACGATCATCGTGCCGGGTCTCAAACTGGGCCGGCAAACCGTTCTCGTGACGGGAGGAATGCTCACCGCACTCCTCGCCTTCACGCTGGATTGGCTTGCACGCGTTGCAGAACATGTCCTCCGCCCTCGGGGGATCTGACAATGAAGGGAAGCAATATGCAGTTGAACCGCGTGAAAGTTGCGGCTGTCGCTGGCCTTGTCGCATTCGGCCTCGTAGCGGGATCGACCGCCGCAGCCAGCGCCACGCCCGCGGCGTCGAAGGGTGGTCTGCTCAAGGGAGTCAAGG
>JAJXSV010000419.1 GCA_021784375.1 Actinomycetes bacterium
GCCCCAGAAGAAGTCGGAGAGGAACTGCTGCAGCACGCGGTGCAGCATGGGGCCCCGGAACAGCACCGGCTCGGGGCTGCCACCGCGCTTGAAGGGCAGCATGGAGATGGCACGTACACCGTTGGCCTGCGGCGGCATCATGAAGCCGTCGTCGATGCGTGTCGGCGGCTCGGTGATGCCGAGCATGCGCGGCACCGAGTGGCCGTAGACGTCGGCGTCCACGATGGCCACCTGCTTGCCGCGCTGGGCCATGGCCACGGCCAGGTTCACGGTGAGCGAGGACTTGCCCACGCCGCCCTTGCCCGAGGTGACACCGATGACGCGCGTGAGCGAGCCGGGTTTGGCGAAGGCGATCTCCTTGCTGGGGCCTTGCAGCTTGTCGCGCATGGCGGTGCGCTGTTCATCGCTCATGACGCCCAACTCCACGTCGATGGCTCCGACCTGTGGCAGGCGGCCCAGCGCGTCACGAACGCGGGTGGTGATGGTGTCGCGCATGGGGCAGCCGCCCACGGTGAGGAGCACCCGCACGGTCACGTCGGCTCCATTGATGGTGACCGTGTCGACCATGCCCAGTTCGGTGATGGGACGGTGGATCTCGGGGTCGTGGACGGTGCCCAGCAGGGCCATCACATCTGGTTCAGCGAACATCTCGTAATCGTACGGTGAACAGTCCGCAGCCATGTGACGGGCCGTCGACTCGCGCGAAAAACCAGGATTCCCAAGCACATTCCCGCTGCTAGGCTGCGATTGATGAACAACTGCTGATGGATGGGAGACGCCCATGGCCGTGCGTCTGACACGCTGGCAAGCCACGCCACGCGAATCCGCATTGACGGCCAAACAGGTCGCCGAATCCCTGGTTTCCGTCGCCGGCCTCATCGGGCGCCCCGTGCGCGACGAATCCGGCCACGACATCGGCAAGCTCATCGACATCGTGGTGCGCCACGGCACGGCCACCTACCCGCCCGTGTCCGGACTCATCGTCAAGGTGGGACCTCGCCGCTCCTTCATCGAGGCTGCACACATCCTCACCATGTCCAACGACGAGGTGCGGCTCTCCTCAACTCGCATCTACCTCTCGGATTTCCAGCGCCGGGAAGGGGAATCGCTGCTCGATGCCGATGTGCTCGATCACCAGATTCTCGACGTGGACGGCATGCGCGTGGTGCGCTCGTCCGATGCCTACCTGGCCCGGGTGGAGCGTGAATACGTGGTGGTCGGCGTCGACGTGTCCTTCCGTTCCTTCGTGCGTCGCATCGTGCCTGGTGGCTACCGCCGCCGCCCCACCCCCAGCCAGGTGCTGGACTGGGCGGCCGTGGAGTCACTCGCCGAGGGCGTGGGCCCGGTGCGCACCGTGTCCTCGCGCTCCAAGCTGGGCCAGATGCGCCCCGCGGACCTGGCTGACCTGATCGAGGACCTGAGTGGCCGTGAGCAGGAGGCGCTGCTCGAGTTGCTCGAACCAGAAGTCGCCGCCGATGTGCTGGAGGAAATGGAGTCCCCGGAACTGGTGGCGTTGTTCCGCGGCCTGGACGCCGACAAGGCCGCCGACTACCTCGAGTTGATGGAGCCCGATGAGGGTGCCGAGGTGCTGCGTGAACTCAGCGACGACCATCGCGAGTCCGTGCTCTCGGAGATGTCCGAGGAAGCGTCGGACAACCTGCGACTCATCGCCTCCTACGACGACGAGAGTGCCGGCGGCATCATGAACACCGACATGCTGGTGGTGCGCGAATCCCAGTCCGCGCGCGACGCTCTGCGCCAGTTGCTGGCCCATGACGATCGTCGCTCCCTGGACGGCGTCGTGGTGATCGACGGCGAGGGCAAGCTGCTCGACCACGTGCCGGTCATCGAACTGGTGGAGGCGGGTGATCGCGTGCTGGCCGAGATCGTGGGTCCGCCCTTCCCCACAGCCGTGCTCGCAGACACCTCCATCGAAGAGGTGCTCGAGGAGTTCACCAACAACCGTGGATCGTCGATTGTGGTGGTCGACGAGGAGCAGAAGCCGGTCGGACAGATCCACGCCGACGACCTCATCGACGCGCTGGTCGGCGGCGAGGATCGACGCTGGCCCTGGCAGAACCCCGGAGGCCTGGCATGACGGGCGAGGTCCGCACCTCGCATCGCCGGGCCGGTCTCATCGCCTTCCTCGCAGTGATGGGCCCCGGTGTCATCGCCGGTCTCTCCGACGACGATCCGGCCGGTATCACCACCTACTCGGTGCTGGGCGCCAAGTACGGCTACCAGATGATCTGGACGCTCATCGTGTCCACCATCGCCCTGGTCCTGTTCCAGGATCTCGGTGCACGCATCGGTGTGGTCACGCGTCAGGGCCTGATCGGGCTCATCCGCCAGAAGTACGGTGCCCGTGCCGGTGCGCTGAGCGCCACCACGCTCATGCTGGCCAATCTCGGCACCATGGCCGCCGAGTTCGCGGGCATCGCTGCAGCCGGCGAGCTGTTCGGGCTCACCAAGTACGTGAGCGTGCCGCTGGCTGCCATCGTGGTCACCTTGCTGGTCACGCGCGGCAATTTCGGCAAGATCGAGCGCGTCTTCTTCGCCCTCAGCGCCGTCTTCATCTGCTACGTGCTGGCCGCCTTCCTCGCGCACCCGGATTGGGGCAGCGCTCTGCATGGCTCCTTCGTGCCCAGCATGCCGCTAACAGGTGATGCCACCTTCATGGCCACCGCCACGCTCGGCACCACGCTGGCCCCATGGGGTCTCACCTTCATCCAGTCCTACGCGGTCGACAAG
>JAJXSV010000420.1 GCA_021784375.1 Actinomycetes bacterium
TTCCCGGCATGCCAACAACCCGCGACGAGGGGGCCGGTCAGGCCTCGTCGCGGCGACGAAGGAGGAGCCGCACGTTCGACATGGTGACTGCAGGATACGGGACGACGACCACTGCCCGCCAACGGCGGCGGCCCCTGCTGCCCGAAGGCCTCAGATATCGGTGTTGTAGTCGTGCCCCATGCGCTCGGCCTTGGTGGCGAGATAGGCCGCATTCTCGGGTCGGGGTGCGATGACGAGTGGCTCGCGCTCGGTGATAGTGAGGCCGTAGCCCTCGAGACCTGCGCGCTTGGCGGGATTGTTGGTGAGCAGGCGCATGGACTTGATGCCGAGCTCGACAAGGATCTGGGCGCCGGTGCCGTAATCGCGAGCATCGGCCCGGAAGCCCAGGGCCAGGTTGGCGTCGACGGTGTCGAGCCCCTGCTCCTGCAGTGCGTAGGCCTTGAGCTTGCCCAGCAGCCCGATGCCGCGTCCTTCGTGACCGCCGACGTAGAGCACCACTCCGCGCCCGCGCTCGGCCACCGCCTGCAGCGCGGCCTCGAGTTGCGGCCCGCAATCGCAGCGATGGGAATGGAAGACGTCGCCGGTGAGACATTCGGAGTGCACGCGGACCAACACGTCCTCGCCGTCCCCGATCTCCCCCATGACCATGGCCAGATGTTCGCTGTCGTCGATGACACTGCGGAAGCCGACCGCGTGGAAGCCGCCGTAGGGGGTGGGCAGGTCGGCCTCGCTCACTCGCTCAACCTGCCGTTCGGTGCGACGAATGTGTGCAATGAGATCGGCGATGGAGACCATGACGATGCCGTGCGCATCGGAGAATTCGCGGATCGCCGGCGCACGCATCATCTCGCCGTTGTCATGCTGGATCTCGACGCAGATGCCCGCGGGGCGCAGGCCCGCCAGTCGGCAGAGGTCCACGGTGGCTTCGGTGTGACCGGCGCGGCGCAGGACGCCACCGGGCACCGCCCGCAGCGGGAAGACGTGGCCCGGTCGGGTGAAATCGTTGGGCTGCGAATTGGGATCGGCCAGGGTGCGCACGGTGATGGCGCGATCTGCGGCCGAGATGCCCGTGGCCTCCACTCCGCGAGCATCAACGGAGACGGTGTAGGCGGTGCCCTTCTGGTCCGTATTGACGGCCGTCATGGGCGGGATGTTGAGACGATCGAGGTCCTCCCCCACCATCGGCGCACAGATCACGCCCGTGGAGTAGCGCACGGCGAAGGCCATCAGTTCGGGGGTTGCGAGTTCGGCGGCGAAGATGAAGTCGCCTTCGTTCTCACGATCCTCGTCGTCGACCACCAGCACGAGCTTGCCCTGGCGGATGTCACGGATGGCATCCTCAATGGGATCGAGTCGCACTGTCTCGTACATGCGCCACAGTCTAGGCAGGGCCCTCGGAACGCCGGACCGGAGACGCCCAGCGCCCTACAACCCCGACCGGCGCACCCAATGACAACCACCGTGACAGGTCTCCATCCGCTGCAGCCCCGTCTTGCGCGTCCCGCACTTGCCGGCCCTGCACTCCCCGGCATCACGAAAGTGCTTGTGATGCAAGGTCTTTCCTACTTCTCCGGTGGGCATGCAGGCCTGCAGGCAAGGCCACGGTTGATTAGGGTTGCCGTCATCTGCGACCAGAGGACGAGGCATGGCCACCATCACCATTCTGCTCATCGGGCTGCTCATCGGCGGCATTGCCGGAACCCTCTCGGGGCTGCTGGGTATCGGCGGTGGCATCGTGATCGTGCCCATGCTGACCAGCTTCCTGGGCTTCAGCCCCTCCAAGGCCATCGGCACCTCGCTCGCCGCCATGCTGCTGCCGGTGGGTGTGATGGCGGTCCGGCGCTACGCGCAGGAGGGCAACGTCGATTTCCGGGTCGCGGGCATGATGGCGCTCGGCATCTTCCTCATGGCCTTGGTGGGCGCCAACGCCAATCTGGCGCTGGGAGCAGCGTGGGTGAGCCGCATCTTCGGCCTGCTGCTGGTCGGCGTCGGCATCAAGTTCCTGCTGACGGCCTGACCCCACCGCACTAGCGCTGCGGGCCCAGCACCTGCTGCAACACGGTGTCCATGGATTCGGCCACGGCGATGCTGTCCGCGTGCGTCCGCAGCGGATGTTCGGTGCGGCCTTCGAGGATGGCCTGACTCACCGCACGCAGCATCGGCACATAGCCCGCACCCTCGCGCTGGTAGCTGAATTCACTCTTGGTGGCCGCAGCGACTGCAACGCTGCCTTGGTAGGAGACGTGGGTGAAGCCGGCGGGATTCCAGAACTGGCCCGGGATCTCGATGGTGCCGGCGGTGCCGGCCACGAAGGCCGTGAGTGGCGAGTAGGCCCGCAATCCGTTCATGCACACGGCGCGTTGGCCCGAGGCGTATTCCAGCGTGGCCACCACCTCGGCGTCGACGTCGTGCATGACGGTGCCATGCGCGGCGATAGAAGCCGGCTTACCGAGCAGCATGTGCGCGAGCGACAGCGTGTACACGCCCTGATCCAGCGTGGAGCCGCCGGCCAGTTCCTTGGCCCACAGTCGCCAGTCAGCGCGGTAGGCCGGCGCCGTGCAGAAGTTGGCCTGCAGCAACTGCACATCGCCGATCTGACCCTCGGCAATGCGCCGCCGCAGCTCCACTATGGCGGGGTTGAAGGCCGTCCACATGGCCTCCATGGCGAACAGACCCTGCGCCTCGGCAAAGGCGCACAGTTCGCGCGTCCGGGCCGCGCTCGTCGTCATTGCTTTTTCCACCAG
>JAJXSV010000421.1 GCA_021784375.1 Actinomycetes bacterium
AGGAGACATGATGTCGTTGCATGACGTGGTGCTCGTCGATGCCGTTCGCGTGCCCTTCGGCAAAGCTGGAGGCGTCTACGCGCAGACTCGCGCCGATGATCTTGGTGTGGCCGTGGTCAAGGCTTTGCTCGAGCGCAGTGCGCTGGACCCTGCGCTGGTTGAGGACATCGGCATCGCCGCCACCTCACAGACCGGCGACCAGGGAGTCACGCTCGGACGCTCCATCGGCCTGCTCGCGGGGCTGCCCAATACGGTGCCCGGTTATGCGGTGGATCGCATGTGCTCAGGAGCCATGACGGCCACCACGCAAATCGCCTCCGAGATCGCCGTGGGCATGATCGACATCGGCATCGCCGGCGGTGTCGAGCACATGGGCCGGCATCCCATCGGCTCCAATTTCGACGTCAATCCACGCTTCCTGGTGGAACGGCTGGTGGCTCCGGATGCATTGAATATGGGTGCCACTGCCGAGAATCTTCATGATCGCCTGCCCAGCATCACCCGCGAGCGGACCGATGCCTTCGCTCTGCGTTCGCAGCAGCGCACTGCCGCCGCCTACGCCGAGGACCGCTTCAGCATGCAGTTGCTGCCCTTCGCCGCCCGTGACCCGGAAGGCGCCTGGACCCTCGTCACCAAGGACGAGCCGCCGCGGCCCGACACCTCCATGCAGGCGCTGGCCGGGCTCAAGACACCCTTCCGTCCCAACGGTCGCGTCACCGCCGGCAATGCGGCAGGCCTGAACGATGGCGCCACGGCCGCCCTGCTCATGAGTGCGGACAAGGCGGCGGCGCTGGGCCTCAAGGGCCGCGCCCGGATGGTGGCGTACGCCTTCGTGGGCGTGGAGCCCGAAATCATGGGCTACGGCCCGGTGCCGTCCACCATCAAAGCCCTGGCCAAAGCGGGTCTCAGCATCGACGACATGGCGGTGATCGAGATCAACGAGGCGTTTGCCGTGCAGGTATTGGCTTTCCTCGAGCACTTCGGCATCGCGGATGACGCGCCGCATGTGAACCCCTACGGCGGCGCCATCGCCGTCGGACACCCATTGGCGTCGAGTGGGGTGCGCTTGATGGCGAACATGGTTGAGTACTTCGGATCCCACCCCGATGCCCGCTATGGATTGACCACGATGTGCGTGGGTCTGGGTATGGGTGCAAGCGTCATTTGGGAGAACGTGCGATGAGCAACGAAGTCGTCACCCGGTCATTGGTCCGCTATTTCGAGTTCCCCGACGGGTTGGGCCGCGGCGCCCTCCTGACACTCGATAACGGCGCCGATCCCAAGCGTCCCAACACCTTCGGCCCGGGCGGTCTCGACTCGCTGTCCGAGGCGCTGGACGACATCGAGCGGCAGGATCTGAAGGCTTTGCTCATCACGAGCAAGCCCTACTCGTTCAGCGCGGGCGCAGATCTGGGCCCCGGCGGCATCATGACCAGTGGGTTGAGTCCACGGCAGGTGGCCGAGCAGGGCCACAGCGCCTATCGTCGTTTGGCGGAATTGCCGTTCCCCACGTTCGCGCTCCTCAATGGCATCGCCGTAGGTGGCGGTCTGGAGATCGCACTGCACTGCACCTACCGCGCCTCCAGCCGTGCCGGCGGCCCCTACGCCCTGCCCGAAGTGCACCTCGGCCTCATCCCCGGATGGGGCGGCGCGTATCTCCTGCCACGCCTGATCGGGCCGGCCGGAGCCGTCAAGGTGATCGTGGAAAACCCCTTGTCCAACAACCGTATGTTGACGGTGAAGGACGCTGCGGAGCTGGGCCTGGTGGACATCGTGCTGCCCGACGCCACCTTCGTCGCCGATGGCATCGCCTGGGCCCATTCGGTACTCATGGGTGAGACGGTCATCGAACGACGTCAGTGGACCGAGGCGGAGTGGGACGCTGCCATCGCCAAGGCCCGCAGCTTCGTGGCCGCCAAGACGCACAACGCCTTCCCCGCGCCGGCGCGCGCCATCGAACTCATTGAGGCGGCACGCACTCGTAGCCGTGATGAAGGCTTCGAAGCGGAGGACGAGGCACTCGTCGCCTGTCTGGGCTCACCGGAATTGCAGGCCAGCATCTACGCCTTCAATCTGGTCACCCGTCGGGGCAAGAAGCCGCTCGGTGTGCCCGAGGGTGTCGACGCGACACCGGTGACACGCATCGGCATCGTTGGTGGTGGCCTCATGGCCAGCCAGATCGCCATGCTCTTCGCCTCCAAGACCAAGTTGCCCGTCGCCATGGTGGAGGTGAGTGCCGAGCGCGCGGAGCTCACCAGGGGCCGCATCGCCGAACTCGCGACCGCCGAAGTCAAGCGCGGCAAGTGGACTGAGGCACAAGCTCGTCGATATGCCGGCCTCATCACCGTCTCCGATGCGCTGCCCAGTCTGGCCGCCTGCGACTACGTCATCGAAGCGGTATTCGAGGAACTCTCGGTCAAGCGCGAGGTCTTCCAGCGTCTGGAGGACGTGGTCTCCGATACCTGCCTCATCGTCACCAACACGTCGGGTCTCTCCATCGGTGGCATGAGCGAGGGCATGCGCCATCCCGAGCGCGTGGTGGGCATGCACTTCTTCAACCCGGTGGCACGGATGCCGCTGGTCGAGATCATCCCCTCTGCGCACACTGAAGACCGTGCCATCGCCAGCGCGTTCGCATTTGCCGGGCAGCTGCGGAAGACGCCGGTGCGCAGCGCCGACACCCGTGGCTTCATCGTCAATCGCCTGCTGCTGCGCCAGCTTTCGGTGCTCTTCGGACTTGTC
>JAJXSV010000422.1 GCA_021784375.1 Actinomycetes bacterium
AAATCGTTTTCTGGTTCATGCTCGACGGCAAGCGCATCCACAAGACGGTGCACCACTTCCTGCTCATCGTCACGGGCGGTGAACTGTCCGACGCCGACCGTGAGGTCGATGCCGTGGAGTGGGTCGCGCTTGCCGACGTGCACGCCCGACTGGCCTACGCCGACGAGCGCGCGTTGCTTCCCAAGGCCGTGACACTGCTTGAGGAGCTTGGGTGAGCCGCGGTCGACCCGGCAGTCGGTGGCCGCGCACGCTCAGTGCGCTCGCGATGGTCGCTTTCACCCTGGCGGGCACTGCCCTGCCACTACCGGCGCAGGCCACCGGTCGCTTCACCGCCCGCATCTCCGCCGTCGATCCGGTGCTGCCGACGAGCGACTCCACCATCAACCTCACGCTGGAGCTCTCGAACTCCACACCCGAGGCCGTCCACGCCATCCACGCGCACTTCATCATCTCGCTGTCACCGCTTCACGGACGCAGCCAGATCCCTGACGTGATCGCCGGCCGCTCGCTCCCCACGTATCGCACGGCCTCCGCCGATGTCGCATCGGGTCTTGAGCTCACGAGCGGTGCCAGCACCGACATGACGCTGCATGTGAGCACTCGGGAACTGGGCCTCACCACGGCGCAACCCGGCGTCTACGTGCTGGGATTGGTGGTGGCCGGGGTCACCGGAAACGGGCACTCGATCTCACAGCGGCCGGTCACACTGCTCCCCTGGATGCCCAAGCGTCCGCGCACTGCACTCAAGGTCACCACGGTCTGGACGCTCACCGCGCCACCGTCACGTGGCGTCGATGGCGTGTTCTTCAATGACAGCCTGGCCGTTGACGTGAGCCCCGGTGGGCGACTGCGCACCCAGCTCGATGCCATGCGCTCAGTGCCGCGAGCGCTGTGGCTGGTTGATCCCCTGCTCGTGGAATCGCTGCGCGCACTCGCCAATGGCGCCCGCATCATGCAGCCCAACGGTGATGTGCGTGCCAGCACCGACGCGGAGATGACGGCGGCCAGCACGTGGCTCACCGATCTCACCAAGATCCTGGCCGGCCAAGCGGTGGCCGCACTCCCCATCGGCGACCTCGACCTGCGCAGCGCCTTCGCCTTCGGCCGGACTCAGCTCATCACCGACGCCATCAGCAATGCCACCAGCCGTCTGGCAGCGGGTCTCGGCGAGACAGTGACCAGCACGGTGGTGCCGATCTACGGCGGCGCCATCAGCAGCAAGGCCTGGCGATTCCTCAGCAGCCTCAATGTCTACGATGCCATCGTCACCGATGCCGGGTACCCACCGGAGCAACAGCTGTACACGCCCACCTCCGCACTGGCCGTGGCCAACATCAGCGGCACCGTGCTAGTCGCTGATCGCGGCGCCAGCGAGTCGCTGGTGGATCCGGGGCTGGATCCCGCACAGGCACTGCAGGCCTTCACCGCACAGCTGCTCATGGCCTATCTAGAGCGCCCCAACAGCGACCGGGTCATCACCATCGCGGTGCCGCCAACCTGGCATCCGGCAGCGAACACCACGACGGCCAGCGTGTTCACCGCCCCCTGGATACGCCAGGCGGGCATGATGGCGGCAGGCGATGCCGGCACCGAGCCGCGCGGCGATGTGACCGTGGCACCCAACCGGCTGGAGCGGGCGCGCAATGCCAGCCTGACGGAGGCCTACGCACAACAGCGCACGCTGCTGCAACTCACCAGTGACCCCGGTTTCTCGGCTGCTGTCACCGATGCCGTCATCGGCATGCTGTCACGTTGGTGGACGAATCGCGTGGCCCTCGACGCCTACGCACCTGACGTCACCGACCAGTTGTCCCGACTGGCCGCTTCCGTGCAGGTGGTGACACGTGGCGACATCGTCTTCGGCGGCCAGAAGGGCGATGTGCCGGTCACTGTCGCCAACGGCCTGCCGGTGGCCGTGGACATCGGTCTCGAGGCACGCGGACTCCCCAGTGTGCGCGTCACCCCCCGGCCCTTCACCCCCATCCACCTCAACGCCGGCAAACGCGTGAGTGTGGAGATTCCCACGCAGGTGACGGGCTCCGGTGATGCCTACCTCTCGCTGGTGGTACTGGCGAGTGACAGCAACACGGTTGGCACGCCGGTACTGCTGACAGTGCGTTCCGCCGCATATGCGCGTGTCGCCAGCTACGTCGTGGCCGTGGCCTTCGTCGCGCTGCTGCTGCTCATCGGGCTCAATACGGTACGGCGCATCCGCTTGCGTCAACTGGGCAGGGACGTCGAGGAATGAGCCTGCTGCGCTCGAGCGCGCTGATGGCGAGTGGCACCGTGGTGTCACGCGTCACGGGCATCCTGCGCGACATCGCCATGACGGCGGCACTGGGCTTCTTCATCACCTCCGACGCCTACTCGCTCGGCAACACACTTCCCAACATCATCGCCATCCTGGTAGCCGGTGGCGCCCTGAACGCTGTGTTCATCCCGCAACTGGTGCGGCATATCAAGGATGACGTCGATGGGGGATCGGCGTACGCAGATCGCCTGCTCACCGTGGTGACGGTCTGGCTGGTCATCGTCACCGCCCTGGCGGTCGCTTTCGCGCCGCAGCTCGTCTCCATCTACGCGTCGAGCGACTACACACCCGCACACGCAGCATTGGCGACGGCTTTTGCCCGCTGGTGCCTGCCGCAGATCGTCTTCTACGGCCTCTTCACCATGTGGTCGCAGGTGCTCAATGCCCGCGGCCATGTCGCGGCACCCATGTACACGCCCGTTCTCAACAAC
>JAJXSV010000423.1 GCA_021784375.1 Actinomycetes bacterium
AGTGACGATGAGTCGCCGCCGCGCGTCCTGCGAGTCACGCAGGCATTGCTCGAGTTCCTGCATGTCCGAGTTGGCGTAGCGGAAGCGCTTGGCCTTGCACAGCCGGATGCCGTCGATGATGGAGGCGTGGTTGAGTGCGTCGGAGATCACCGCATCCTCCTCGCCCAGCAGCGCCTCGAAGACGCCGCCATTGGCGTCGAAGCAGGAGCCGAAGAGGATGGCAGCCTCGGTGCCGAGGAAGGCCGACAACTCGACCTCCAGCGCGCGATGGATGTCCTGGGTGCCGCAGATGAAGCGCACGGAGGCGGTACCGAAACCGTAGGCGTCGAGCACCTGATGTGCCGCAGCGATGACCAGGGGATGGTCAGCGAGGCCCAGGTAGTTGTTGGCGCACATGTTGATGAGGTCGCGGCCATCCACTCTGATGTGGGCGCCCTGCGGCGAGGTGATCTGACCCTCCTGCTTCCACAGACCGGCTGCGCTGATCTCATCGAGCTGCAGTTGCAGGGGCTGCTTCCATGATGAGTAGCTCACAGTTGCGTCCAATCCATGATGACCTTGCCGGCCTGGCCGCTCCTCGCCACCGCGAAGGCTTCGGTGTGGTCGGCGGCCGAGAAGCGGTGGGTGATGACACCTGAGATATCAAGACCGGACTGCAGCATGACGGACATGGCGTACCAGGTCTCGTACATCTCGCGACCGTAGATGCCCTTGATGGTGAGCATGTTGGTGATGGCACGATTCCAGTCCATGGGGGTGGGCTCCGCGAACAGCCCCAACAGCGCCAAGCGTCCGCCGTGGGCCATGTTGGCAACCATGGAGTTGAGAGCGGCGGCGTGACCGGACATCTCAAGCCCGACATCGAAGCCCTCGGTCATTCCAAGCTCCTGCTGCACCTGCTCAAGGCTGGTGGTGCGTGTGTCGATGGCGCTGGTGAGACCCATCTTGCGCGCCAGCTCGAGGCGATAGGGATTGATGTCCGTGATGACGACATGGCGAGCGCCGGCATGACGCACGATCGCCGCAGCCATCAACCCGATGGGGCCGGCGCCGGTGATGAGCACGTCCTCACCCAGCACCTTGTGGCTCAAGGCGGTGTGCGTGGCATTGCCGAAGGGATCGAAGATGGCCGCGATGTCGAGGTCAATGCCCTCGTGATGCGCCCATACATTGGTCATGGGCAAGGCCACGTACTCGGCGAAGGCGCCGGGGCGGTCGACACCGAGACCTGCGGTGTGCGCACAGAGGTGCCGGCGACCGGCCATGCAGTTGCGGCACCGGCCGCAGGTGAGGTGGCCTTCGCCGCTCACGATCTGGCCCGGGTGGAAGTCATTGACATTGCTGCCCACCTGCACCACTTCGCCCACGAATTCGTGGCCGATCACCAGCGCTGGCTTGATGTGCTCCTGTGCCCAGGCATCCCATGATTCGATGTGCAGGTCGGTGCCGCAGATGCCGGTTCGCAGCACCTTGATGAGCACGTCGTTGATGCCGATGACCGGATCCGGGACCTCGATGATGTCGAGACCGGGAGCGGCCTGGGTCTTCGCAAGTGCGCGCATGTGAATACCTCCGGGGTACGGGTTTCACAGTACGCCCGCAGGCAGTGCCGGGGCTCGCTCCGCCACCGCTCGCAGCCACCCACAGGCGTCCTGCCGAATCGGGTCAGAGAGTGAAGACGGTGCGATGCCACGCCTTCTGGCGTTCACCGGTGATGTCAAGCATGACGTGCTTGATGGCCGTGTACTCCTCGAAGGAGTAGGTCGACATGTCCTTGCCGAATCCCGACTGCTTGACACCGCCGTGCGGCATCTCGCTGATGATGGGGATGTGGTCGTTCACCCAGACGCAGCCGGACTGGATCTCGCGTGATCCGCGCAGTGCCCGGAACACATCCGTCGTCCACACGGAGGCCGCCAGCCCGTAGACGGTGTCATTGGCCAGCCGCAGCGCCTCATCGTCCGTGTCGAAGGGCGTGACCGTGAGCACCGGCCCGAATATCTCCTCCCGGAAGACCTCCATGCCCGGCTCCACGTCGGCGATCAGTGTCGGCGTGAAATACGCGCCTGCGGAGAGTGCACCTACAGGCATGGTTCCGCCGGTCACCACCCGCGCATGGGCGCGTGCCCGTTGCACGAATCCCGCGACTGCCTCCCGGTGTTTCATGGATACCAGCGGACCCATGTCCGTGGCCGGGTCCTCGGTGGGTCCCAGTCGCACCCGTTCGTAGAGCTCCGCCACCCCGGCCACGAACTGCTCGTACAACGAGCGATGCACGATGGCCCGGGTGGCAGCCGTGCAGTCCTGTCCACTGTTGATAAGGCTGGCGGCGACGGCGCCATGGATGGCCGCCTCCAGATCTGCATCATCGAAGACCACGAAGGGCGCCTTGCCCCCCAGTTCCAGGTGAACGCGCTTAGCGGTGCCCGCAGCGGCGTCGAGCACCCGACGCCCGACGCTGGTGGAGCCGGTGAAGGAGAGCATGCTGACCTCCGGGTGATGCAGCAATGCTTCCCCCGCCACCACACCGGAACCGACAATGACATTGAAGACGCCGGCCGGGAGCCCGGCTTCGTGCGCCACCTCGGCGAACAAGGTGGACGTGAGCGGGGTGATCTCCGCGGGCTTGAGCACGACAGCGTTGCCTGCCGCCACCGCCGGCAGCATCTTCCAGGCCGCCATCTGCAGTGGGTAATTCCAGGGCGCGATGGAGCCGATGACGCCGATCGCCTCCCGGCGG
>JAJXSV010000424.1 GCA_021784375.1 Actinomycetes bacterium
AGCGCGCATGTAGACCAGCCCGCTGGTTGTCCTCCGCACTCGCATCGCGCTCCTACTTCTGTCCGTACACGTTCTGGTAACGATTGAAGAGCGCATCGATGGCCGCCTGGGGCAGGCGCTCGGGCCAGCCCAGTTGCAGCGCAATGGCCGCGGATTTGGCGTTGTCCTCACACATGATGGCGGCCTTGAGCGCGCTGCGTGCGTCCCTGCCGATGGTGAAGACCCCGTGTTGGCGCATGAGAACCGCAGCCGAACGGTGTCCGCTCAGAGTTTCGACGATGCCGCGGCCGATGGAGTCATCGCCGATGATGGCGAAGGGGCCCACGGGAATGTCGCCGCCGAACTCATCGGCGATGGCGGTGAGGATGCAGGGGATCGGCTGGCCGACGGCGGCGAAGGCGCAGGCGTAGTTCGAGTGCGTGTGGACCACTCCGCCGACATCCGGCAGGTTCCGGTAGACGTAGGCATGGGCAGCAGTGTCGCTGGAGGGTGCGTGCCCCCCGGCCAGCACACGGCCGTCGAGGTCGCACAGGACCATGCTGTCAGGCGTCAGCTGGTCGTAGTCCACTCCGCTGGGCTTGATGAGGAATCCCTCGTCTACGCGCTGGGAGATGTTGCCACCGGTCCAGACGACGAGGCCGGCTTCCCACATTCGTGCGTGCAGCTCTGCCAGCAGCTGGCGCTCCTGGGCCAACCTAGGCACCGGTCATCACCTCCCGACGCAGGGCCTTGAGCCGCTTCATCACATTGTTGGTGCCTCGACCGAAGTAGTCGTGGAGCGCGCGGTATTCGGCGTACAAGCGGTCGTACTGCAGGGCGCGCGCCTCATCCGGTTGGTAGACCCCGCGCCGAACACGGCCCATTGCCTCGGCTGCAGCGTGCACCGAGGGATAGGCGCCAGCGGCCGTGGCCGCATGGATCGCGGCACCCAGTGCCGGCCCCTGCGAGGAGTCGATGACACTCAGGGGCAGACGCGTGACATCCGAATACATCTGCATCAGGAAGGCGTTCTTGATGAGTCCACCGGCCACGATGAATTCCGTTACGGGAACACCGGCCGCGTTGAAGGTCTCCACGATGGTGCGGGTGCCGAAGGCGGTGGCTTCGAGCAGCGCGCGGTAGATCTCCTCGGCCTTGGTGGTGAGCGTGGCACCGACCACGATGCCCGAAAGCTCGTGATCGACAAGTACCGAGCGGTTGCCCGAGTGCCAGTCGAGGGCCACCAGGCCGTGTTCGCCCACCTGCTGCTGGGCCGCCAGCTCAGTGAGGTGCTCATGGATGCTCAAGCCCTGTGCGGCGGCGGCCTCGAAGTAGCGTCCGGGAACCTGTTGGTTGACGTACCAGGCGAAAATGTCACCGACACCCGACTGGCCCGCTTCGTAGCCGTAGAGGCCGGAGACGATGCCACCATCCACCACGCCGCACATGCCGGGGACCTCGGACAGCGCAGCACCGTTCATGACGTGGCAGGTGGAGGTGCCCATGATGGCCACCATCTGGCCGGGCTGCGTGGCCTTGGCCGCCGGCGCGGTGACGTGCGCGTCAACATTGCCAACGGCCACGGCGATGCCGGGCCTGAGTCCCATCCAGGCGGCGGCCTCGTCGGTGAGGCGGCCAGCTGCATCGCCCAACTGTCCGATGCTGTGGTCGAGCTTGTCGATGGCGAAGCGTGCGAAGGCTGGGTTAAGTGCGGCGAAGAACTCCGGTGAGGGGTAGCGACCGTCCTGCAGGTTGCCCTTGTAGCCGGCCGTGCAGGCGTTTCGCACATAGGTGCCGGTCAGCTGCCAGACGATCCAGTCCGCTGCTTCCACGAACTTGTCCATGCGCGCGTAAAGCTCGGGATCCTCTTCCAGCAGCTGCAGGCCCTTGGCCAGCTCCCACTCCGAGGAGATCTGCCCTCCGTAGCGGGAGAGCCAGGTCTCGTTGCGCTGCCTGGCCAACTGGTTGATGCGTTCGGCGTGCGGTTGTGCCGCGTGGTGCTTCCAGAGTTTGACGTAGGCGTGTGGCCGATCAGCGAGACCGGGCAGTGCGCACAGCGGCGTTCCGTCTGCGGTGACGGGAACCATGGTGCAGGCAGTGAAATCGGTGCCGATGCCGATGACCGCGCCGGGATCGATGCCGGCCTCGCGAATGGCTGCGGGAACCGCCTGCTGCAGCACGCTCAGGTAGTCCGCGGGATCCTGCAGCGCCCAATCGGGCGGCAGGCTGGCGCCGGTGCTGGCCAGAGTGGTGTCCATGACCGCGTGTGGGTAGGCAAGCACCGCGGAGCCGAGCTCCTCGCCATCGGACACACGCACGACCACCGCGCGCCCGGAAAGGGTGCCGTAATCGACCCCGATCACGTATCGGTCGGTCGCGCTGCTGATCGTGTTCATCGCGAGGATGTTAGCGATCACATCGTAAGCGCAGGAAGGGGGCTGATTGTCACGATTTGATAACCGGCGGGATGCCCGCTGGGCCCGGCATGTCACGGCCGCAGCAATCGCCGACCGGTGTTTTCCTTTGCCGTTGCAACCAGGATTCAGAGTCCCGCCGGCCAAGGCGGTGCCTGCTCAGTGGCTCAGAGCAGTGGCGCCGGCCCCGTCGACTCGCGCACCATGAAATCGAGCTTCAGGAACTCGCTCTCGACCTCCCGTTCGCCGGCCAGCGTGCGCAGCAGCATGGACATCGCCTCATGCCCGATGGCGCGGAACTCCTGGCGCATGGTTGTTAGCGGTGGGTCGAAGTAGCCGGCC
>JAJXSV010000425.1 GCA_021784375.1 Actinomycetes bacterium
CCTCAGGAGTCGATGGCACTGGACCGCGGTGGCCCCAAGATCATCATCTCGGCCTCCGGTATGGCGGCCGGCGGACGCGTTGTGCACCATCTCAAGGCGCTGCTGCCGGACGCCCGCAACTGCGTGATTCTGGTGGGGTTCCAGGCCTTCGGCACCCATGGACGCGCACTGCAGGAAGGTGCCGCACAACTCAAAATCCACGGTCAGTACGTCAAGGTTCGCGCAGAGGTGGTCGACGTGCCGGTGTTCTCGGTGCACGGGGATTCTGATGAGTTGCTGGCCTGGCTGCGATCAGCCGGCGCTGTGCCGGAGAGCGTGTTCGTCGTGCACGGTGAACTCGGTTCCTCGCAGGCGTTCGCGAAGCGTGTGACGGAGGAGCTGGACACCATGGCGGTCGTTCCGAAAGCCGGGGAGCGTATCCGCATCTAGGGGATGCTGAAGGTATTTTGGCCCCTCGCTGCGTCGCCTAGTGGGCCTTCGTGTCCGATGAGCGTGTAGGCGGACAACTTCTCAGTAACGATGGGCGACTTGAACGGCGTTTGAATTGTGCGCAAACGGAATCAGGCATAAGTTCATACCCAAATCGGACATATGTCCGACTCGACAATGACGTCAAGGAGCGGGTGTGCCTGTCGCTGCGGCCGAAACAGAGGCCTCTGTTCAGGAACTGGTCTCGCGGACGCCGAACCAGTTGGCGTGGGTCCGGTTCAAGCGCAATAAGGCGGGCATCGTTGCAGGGATCGTGTCCCTGTTCTTCGTTGTCTCGGCCTTTGCCGCACCACTCGTCACCCGCCTCTGGCATCTCGATCCGGAGACCCCGTACGCAGATCAGTTGAACTCCTACGGCATGCCCAAGGGTGGCAGCGCCATCAGCTGGGCGCATCCCTTCGGTATCGAGCCGCAGGCCGGTCGCGACGTGTTCGCGATGCTGCTCTATGGAAGCCGCATCTCCTTCACCTTGGCCATCATCGCCAGTGTGGCCACCATCGGCTTCGGCCTCTTCATGGGAACGTTGGTCGGCTTCTACCGCGGTTGGGTGGATGCCACGGTGGGTCGGGTCATCGACTTCCTGCTCGCTTTCCCCACGACCTTCATGATCGTGGCCCTGGCACTGCCGCTCACGCAGCGCGTCGAGGCGCTGCATCTCGGCACCGGCAACACCGCCCGCATCATCGTGCTCATCATCTTCTTCGCGCTCTTCGGCTGGCCGGGCTTCGCCCGTATCATCCGCAGCCAGGTGCTGTCCCTGCGTGAACGCGACTTCGTCATGGCAGCGCAATCGCTGGGCGCCAGTACGCGTCGGATCCTCTTTCGCGAGTTGATGCCGAACCTCCTGTCGCCCGTGATCGTGTTCCTCAGCCTCACACTTCCCCTCTACCTGTCCGCGGAGGCTGTGTACTCATTCCTTGGTGTCGGCGTGCAACCGCCGGCCACCACGTGGGGCATCGTGCTTTCGGACAGCATCAACTACTGGCAGCAGGATCCGAGTTACCTGCTTATTCCAGCCGGCATGCTGATCGTGATCGTGCTCGCGCTCAACGTTCTGGGCGATGCCGTGCGAGATGCTCTCGATCCCAAGGCGGACCGTTAGCAGTTCGCGACACAACTGAAACCGATCCGAAACCAATCTGGGAGCCGGATCACAGACGATTGGCAGTAGCCGCAGAATCGCGACTGCGACGATCAGAACACAAGTTTCCGCAGCAATGCGGGGAGCCCCTCCGACCGGGGGCGCCGGGAGCCGAAAGGCGCTCACGGCAATCGGTGGGGCCCGACGGGCGCAGCCTGTCGGCAGGACATTAGAAGGAGGACTCATGTCCGTAACCCGAAAGGGCCGCCGCGTGCTCGCTGGCGTCGCTGCAAGCACCCTGCTTGCCGGCACCATGATGGCCGTGTCGACCACCGCGGTGAGCGCGGCCAGCAAGAGTGGTGGCACGCTCATCTTCGTCACCCAGCAGCAGCAGCTGGATCACATTGATCCCACGCGCGTGTACACGGGCCGCGACATCGCGTTCCTGAATACGTACCTGTTCCGCACGCTGGTTGCCTACAAGTACGCAGCTGGCGCAGCCGGCTACACCCTGGCACCTGACCTCGCCACCAACACCGGTGTGCCGAGCAACAAGGCCAAGACCTGGACCTGGACACTTCGTCCGGGCGTCACCTGGCAGGACGGCTCCAAGATCACGTGTGCTGATCTGAAGTACGGCATCTCCCGCGAATTCGCGCAGGACGTGCTCCCGGATGGCCCGACCTACGGCATCCAGTACTTCGCGATCCCGCAGAACGCCGACGGCTCCTCGAAGTACCCGGGTCCCTACAAGGCAACCCCTGCACAGGCGAAGCTGTACGACAAGGCCGTGTCCTGCAAGGGCCAGACCATCACGATCAAGCTGAACAAGTCGGTCGCCGACTTCAACTTCTTCGCGACCTACCCGGCCATGTCGCCGGTCAAGAAGTCCAAGGACACCGGCGAGAAGTACGACCTCGCGCCGCTTTCCACGGGCCCCTACAAGATCCAGCAGTACAAGATCGGTGACTCTCTGACGCTCGTGCGCAACCCCAAGTGGAACGCCAAGTCGGACAAGATCCGTACTCCGTACCCGGATTCGGTTGAGGTTCGCTTCGGTATCCAGCCCGACGTCATCGACCAGATGATGAAGACCGACTCCATCCCCAACGCGGTCTCCTTCGACGGCCTGCTGCCGCAGGACGTGCCGGCGTACT
>JAJXSV010000426.1 GCA_021784375.1 Actinomycetes bacterium
GGATGAAACTGCCACGGCGCTTGGCCTCGATGACAGCCTCCACCGCTGCCGGTGTGGCGTCGACGTGCTTCGACATGTCAGGCCTTCTGCAATACGGCGGTGAGGCCGTTGATCAACGCCATCGAAGTGCCGGTTGCTCCACTCACGATACCCGCCCGGATGTTCTGGGTGCGGATGATCTCCGGCACCAAGTACTGCTGGACGGCATCAGCGAACTGGAAATTGCCGCCGCTCTCGTTGATGGAGATGCTGGAGATCTTGCCACCGCTCACCTTGACGCTCACCGCCAGGTCGCCGTAGTAGCGGCCGTGGCTGATGACCTGCTGTGACGGGGCGTTGAAGCTGCCGTCGACGAAGCCACTGGCCGCGGGTGTGGTTGCCGCCGGTTTGGGCTTGGCCTTGGCCCTCGGCTTGGCGACCGCGGTGGCCCTCGGCTTGGCGGCCGCGGTGGTCTTGGCACGCACCCTGGCGGCAACCCGCTTCTTGTGGGTGCGGGCCTTGGCCGGCGTGGCCGGCGCAGCGGCCGGCGTCGCAGTGGCTGGTGTGGTTGCCGCAGTGGCCTTGGCGGGTGTGGCCGTGACTGGCGTGCTGTTCGCAACCGAGGTGGCCGCGGCCAGGCCCAGATTGCCGGACAGGGTGTTCTCGGCCAGTCGCACGCTGGGCTTGTAGACCAGTACGGAGGCCACGCCCACCACCGTGCCGGTGGTGACGAGAATCGCGCGTCGCATCAGTGCTCCTGCCGTCTAGAAAGCGAAGGCTTCGTCGTGGATGCGGTCCTTGGGCACACCGAGCGCATGGCAGCTGTGCACGGCCTGCTCGATCACGGCGCCCGGTCCGCACAGGAACACATGCGAGTCCTTGATGGTCGGCACCAACGAGCGCAGCGTGCGCACGTCGAGGCTGGCCTGCTGACGGCTGCCGACGACGTAGTGCAGGCGCGCGTTGTGCCACTTGGCCAGCGCCTCCACCTCGTCGCGCAGCATGAGGTCCTCTTCCTTGGACGCACGCCACACGATGTCGATCTGCTTGCCGCGCGGCAGTTCCTCGAGCAGGGCACGGATGGGCGTGACGCCGACGCCGGCCGCGATAAGCGTGATGTGCTCACCCTCTGCCTGGTCCGCCGTGAAGACGCCGTACGGACCTTCGATGAAGACGCGGGTGCCGGGCTTGAGGTTGCGCAACCACGAGCTGTGATCGCCGAGATCCTTGACCGTGATGCGCAGGCGGTTGTTGCGCGGCGCGGCGCTCAGCGAATAGGGATGTGACTCCCACCAGTAGCGACGGGTGAGGAAGCGAAAAGCGAAGAACTGACCACCACGGGCCTCGAGCTCCTCGAGGTGACGACCCTTCATGATCACGGAGATGGTGTTGTGGTTCTCCACTTCCACCCGCTCCACCTTGAAGCCGTGGTACAGCGATGACACCCACGGCACCACGATGCGGAACCAGATGATGGTGGTGAAGGTGGCGACGTAGATGGCGGTCCACCAAATGCGCAGCAGGGGGTGGCCGAGGAACATGGCGCCGTCGACGATCTGGTGCATGAACGAGAGCGTGACACCCAGGTAGGCGAAGAGGTGGAGCATCCACCACTGCTCGTACTTGAGCTTGCCGCGCACGCGACGGTACGACGTCACACCGATCATCATCATTGCCGCGAAGCCGACAACGGCCCAGATCATCCAGCTCATGTTCCAGATCACGGTCCAGAACTCCGACCACACACTGACCTTGTCGGCGAGGGCGAAGCCCACCGTGACGAGTACGACGTGGGCCAGGATCAGGTACAGCGAGTACGGCCCAAGCACGCGGTGCCACTTGATGAGGCGGTCCTGGCCGACCGAGCGCTCGATCCAGGCGATGCGACCCGAGAGCAGCAGGGAGGCCAGGGCAAAGGCGGTGCCGGACATGGCGGCGACGCGTGAGAGGGCGGTGAACAGCGAGTGGGGCGTGGCCCAGTCCGACCAGGGCTGGGCATCGAAGCCGAGGCCGATGGCGATGCCGGTGGTGACGGCGATGACGGTGAGGATGAGGTCGGCCCGACGATTGCGGACGCGGCGCTCGTTGGCCGCGCGACGCGGGTCCCGGTTTGCGGTCCCGGAACCCGCGCCTTCATTCGTGCGCAGGCTTGCAGGCGCCTGTTGCGCCGGGGTGCGATCGAGCGAGGGGGAGAGGCCTGAGCGGATCTTCACCGGCGCGACCGCAGCACCGTTGCGTGCGGACGAGGAGGAGGCGCCCGATCGGTTGGATGCTGAGGTCATGGGGCAATGGTGGCGCGGATCCCGGCGCAGCACAGCCTTTCGGCCCTAGCCCTAACCTCAGGTTCAGGCACCTTGGCCATTCCTTGGACCGCCTGATGCACTTCGAACAATCACCGCCCGCCCCAAACGGCGACTGCCCGCGTCCGTGGCGGGAGCCGCGGGCGCAGGCAGTCGGCAGTGCGGGTGGTCAGTGGTTGCTGGCGCGGGCCTCGTCGAAGCGATGGTAGCTGGCGTGGATCTCCTGCTCAGCGGCCGCGCGCCCGGCCCAGGAGGCGCCTTCCACGGACTTGCCGGGTTCCAGGTCCTTGTAGACCTCGAAGAAGTGCTGGATCTCAAGGCGGTCGAACTCGTTGACGTGGTGGATGTCGCGCAGGTGCTCCTTGCGGACGTCGCCGGCGGGCACGCACAGCAACTTGTCGTCGCCGCCCATCTCGTCAGTCATGCGGAACATGCCGATGGCGCGCAC
>JAJXSV010000427.1 GCA_021784375.1 Actinomycetes bacterium
GCCTGGTCTACGTGGCCGGCAAGGACCTCACCAAGCTGGCAGGCTGGAAGGTGCCGGTCCTGCGCCGCCAGATCGGCACCGTGTTCCAGGATTTCCGGCTGCTGCCCAATCGCACGGTCGCGGGGAACGTGGCCTTCGCGCTGGAGGTCATCGGCAAGCCGGCCTCGGAGATCGCCAGCGTGGTGCCCAATGTGCTGGAGTTGGTGGGGCTGGAGGGCAAGGAGGAGCGCCTGCCTGATCAGCTCTCGGGCGGCGAACAACAGCGCGTGGCCATCGCCCGCGCCTTCGTCAACCGGCCGCAGATCCTGCTGGCCGACGAGCCCACCGGCAACCTCGACCCCGAAACCTCCATCGGCATCATGAAGCTGCTCGATCGCATCAACCGCATCGGCACCACTGTGGTCATGGCCACGCACGATGCGGCAATTGTCGACCAGATGCGCAAGCGCGTGATCGAGCTCGACTCCGGACGCCTGATCCGCGACCAGTCCCGCGGCGTGTACGGAGGAGCCATCTGATGCGCAGTTCCTTCGTGCTTGCCGAGGTTCGTAACGGCCTGCGCCGCAACCTCACCATGACCTTCGCCGTCATCGTCACCGTCGGCGTCTCGCTCTCCCTCTTCGGCGCGGCCCTGCTGGTGCGCGCGCAGGTGGGGCAGATGAAGGACTACTGGTACGACCGCGTCCAGGTGTCGATCTTCCTCTGCGGTCCCGTCAGCGAGGCGCCCTCCTGCGCGGGCGGCGCTGTCACCGACGTCCAGAAGCAACAGATCCTGTCCGACCTCGAATCGCTCAAGCCGCTGGTCGAGACCGTGTACTACGAGTCGCAGCAGCAGGCGCTCGTGCGCTTCAAGCAGCAGTTCAAGGGATCACCGCTGGCGGCCAACGCCACCGTGGACCAGATGCCGGAGTCCT
Source organism: Actinomycetes bacterium (assembly GCA_021784375.1). The sequence continues at coordinate 915 of JAJXSV010000427.1, forward strand.
ACCGGGTGAAGCTCAAGGACCCCACCAAGTTCGCCGTCATCGCCTCGGCCTTCTCGGGCCGGCCGGGTATTGAGGATGTGCAGGACCAGCGGCAGTCCCTGGACCGGCTGTTCAAGGCCCTCGGCGGATTGCAGGCACTGGGCCTCGCCATTGCCTTCGCCATGCTCCTCGTCACCGTTCTGCTAATTGCCAACACCATGCGCGTGGCGTCGTTCTCGCGTCGGCGTGAGACCTCCATCATGCGCCTCGTCGGTGCCTCCAACACCGCCATTCGCCTGCCCTTCGTGCTGGAAGCCGCCACCTCTGCCTTCGGTGGTGGCGTGTTTGCGGCGCTCAGCCTGGTGGCGGTGAAGGTCTTCCTCATCGACCACACGCTGGCCACCACCTTCCAGTTCACCACCTTCATCGGCTGGGGTGTCGTGCTCTGGACCATCCCCATCGTCATCGGCACGGGCGTGCTGCTCGCGGTCGTGGCGGCCTCGATCACCTTGCGTCGCTACCTCCGGGTCTGAGCCTTGCGTCGCCGCCTCCTGATCGTGCTCACGCTGGCCTGGGCGCTGCTGCTGCCAGCGCCCAGCGTGTTCGCGGCGGGCACCAACAGCAACATCAACTCCCTGAACTCACAGTTGCAGGCAGTGGGCGAGGATCTCGACAACGCCAACGCGGTCGTCCGCAAGGCGCTTGCCGCCTACAACGTCGCGCACGCAGCACTGCAGAAGGCGCAGGCCGCACTGCGCGTCGCCAGCGCCAATGCGGCGGCGGCAACCGCTGCCGATCGCAGGGCCACGACCGAGCTTGGTGCTGCGCAGGCGCGCGCGGACGCGGCCGCACGCAAATTGGCGGCCACCGAGCAGAAGCTCAACGGTGAGCACCGCTTGATGTCCCAACTCATCAGTCAGGTGTACCGCAGCGGTCCACTCTCGCAGTTCGATGCCCTGCTCAGCGCACAGTCGCCCGAGGATCTCACCGAGCGGCTGCAGATCCTGCAGTCGTGGACGCAGAGCAAGGCCGCCACCATCGACAACCTCACCATCGTGCGTACCCAGGTTGCACAGCAGAAGTTGGTGCTGCAGCAGCTCGAAGCGCAACTGCAGATGAAGAAGGATGCGGTGCACGCCAGCGCCCTGGTTGCGCAGGATGCGGCCGCCAAGGCCAAGGCCGCGCAGGTACAGGTGGACGCGGCTCTCATCGTGCAGGCCAAGGCGCTCAAGGTCGCGCAGTCGCATCGCAATGATGTGAAGAAGCGCTATGACATCATGGCCGCCGAGCTGAAGCGCCTGAAGGCGGAGGCCAGGGCGGGCTCCAAGCTGGGTGCCGGGCTCACTTTCACCGGCGAACTCATCTGGCCCATTCCCGGTGGCCGGATCACGCAGGGCGTAGGGCCGCGCCGTCACCCGGTGTACGGCTATCGCTCCTGTCACACCGGCCTCGACATCGGCGCACGAACCGGCACCCCGATCCACGTGGCGGCCAGTGGCGTCGTGGTCTCGGTGCTCAACGGTGGCCCCTACGGCTTGCACACCTTGGTCGCGCATGGCAGCGGAATGACCACTCTCTACGCTCACCAGAGCGCCAGCAAGGTGCGGGCCGGCGAGTCGGTCAAGGCCGGCCAGGTCATCGGTCTGGTGGGCAGCACCGGTTGGGCCACCGGCCCCCATCTGCACTTCGAGGTGCGCATCGACGGCAATGCGTACGACCCTCGCGGCTGGTTCGGCGGCCGCAAGACGCCGATCTCCTCCATGGGTTCACCCTGCTGATGGAGGCGCTCGCACGCATGGTCCTGGTGATGCTGCTAGTCATG
>JAJXSV010000428.1 GCA_021784375.1 Actinomycetes bacterium
CATCAAGGTGAACTACCTGCCCGTGGAGTGGGGCGTCCTTCCAACTAAATTGAAGACCTCAATCGCAGCTGGTGGCGGCCCCGACCTCTTCAACTTCTTCGGCTCCTATGCTTCCGAACTCATGTCGAAGCACTATGTGTCGCCGGTTGATTTCAAGGCCTTCGGACTCAAGAAGGGCAAGGCGGATCTGCTGAAGCGGTATCTCCCCGCCGTCGTCAACGGCTACTCGGTTGGCAAGACCGTCTACGGGATCCCGCATGAGGTCGCAAACCACGCCTTCTGGATCAACACCGCGTACTTCAAGGCCGCGGGTCTGGATCCGGTGAAGGACTGGCCGAAGACCTATGAGGATGTCATCCGTATCGGCAAGCTCCTGCAGGCTCTACCCAATGGCCCCAAGGAAGGCATCGTCCTCCCGCAGTACAACTCGATCCGCGACAGCCTGACGCTGCAAATGATGGCGCGACAGGCCGGTGGATCGCTCTTCAGCGCGGATGGGAAGAAGGCGCAACTGAACTCGGCCCCCGTCATCAAGGCACTCCAGCAGTGGGGCGACTTGATCAACGTGGCGAAGATCAACCAGCCATCGCTCGGTCCGGTCGCGTCCAACTATCCCGAGGACCTCTTCGGTGCAGGCACTGCTGGCATGAACAACACCGGCGGCACCTTCGTCGTCAGCACTCTCAAGGACACTTATCCGAACGTCTATGCCAACTACGCCGTCGGCCCGCAGCCGACGTTCGCAGGTGGCGTGAAGGCCGGTGGAACGCTGTACGGGTTCGGCCTGTTCGTCCCGGTCACCTCGAAGAACAAGGCAGCGGCATGGAAGTTCGCTGCCTACCTTGAGGCCCAGGGCCAGCGGTACTTCAACGAGACCGGCGTTTGGCTGGGCGACAACGCAACGATGAAATCAGCGCAGACGAAGGCCTTCCCGAATTGGCCGGCGTTCGCGGCCAACTTCGCGGCCGGCTCCTTCTTCCCGCCAGTTGCCCGCTACAGCGAACTGATCGATGTGATCGATCGCGCCATCCAGCGGGTGACGCTGCAGGGCCAAAGCGCTGCAACGTCCCTGGCACAGGCTCAGACTGAGGCGCTCCCGCTGATGTCCTAGGAGGTGCGGTGCTGGTCGTGGCGATGGACCCCCGCTAAGTCACGGCCAGCACCCCCGTACCCAAACCATGCACTCAGCGTCGAAGCTCATCGTCGGGCCGCCAAGTCGAAGTGGGAATTGTGAAGTTAGTCGGCAAGAGAAAGAAGCGAAGCTACACACCGATGGGATCCGTTGGGCTCCTGTTCGTGGCCCCAACTCTGCTGCTTCTGCTCATATTCGTCATCGGCCCGCTACTCGTGGCCATCTACCTGAGCCTCACCAGTTGGTCGCTTATCGGCCCGCCTGAGTTCGTCGGGCTCACCAACTTCCAGGGCCTGTGGGGGAATGCCCAGTTCATCAATGCACTCCTTGTGACCGCCAAGATTGCGGTGATGATCGCAATTCCCGGCACGCTCTTGGCTCTCGTGCTCGCTACTTTGATAAACGAGGGTCGGCGGACCAATATCTTCGTGATTCTGCTGTACGTCCCGGTCATCTTCCCGTCGGTTGTATCCGTCTTCATCTGGGAAGCGATGTACACGGGTGACGGCCTGCTCAATACCTTGCTGCATAAGCAAATCAACTGGCTTACAGACCAGAACCTCGCACTTTGGTCACTTGCACTCCTCATGCTCTGGACCAACTTGGGGTACTACACGGTTATCACGCTCGCTGGCGTCCGAGATATTCCTCGAGACTTCTACGAAGCAGCAAGTCTCGACGGCGCGGGAGCTGTCGCTCGATTCCGCTGGATCACGATGCCACTCATGCGTCCCATTCTCCTGTTCATCCTGATGATCGCCACCACCGATGCACTCACGCTCTTCATCCAGCCGTACCTGCTGACCCACGGTGGACCCGGTGACGCGACACGAACATTGTCCGAGTTGATCTACGAAGTCGCCTTCATGTTCACAGATGTCGGCAGGGCTTCGGCTATGGCAGTAGTGCTGCTCGTGCTCGCCCTGATCGTGTCCGGCATCCAATTCCGCTTCTTCCGAGCTGACAAGGACACGCAATGACCGGCACCAAGCGGCGCGTCCGGCCATCGCAGATGGCGATATGGGTAGCCCTCACTGCAGTTACGGGCTTGGTGTTCCTCCCCCTCGTGTGGGCTCTCAAGGCGGTCTTCACACCGACGGGTGAGATCTTCTCGACGGGACTACTCGCAGCGCCAAGCCACTTCACGCTCGACAACCTCACGCGCGGACTTTCCTCGGCTCCTTTCGGCGTCTACTTCCGCAACAGTTTCGAACTGGCGATTGCCGTCACAATCGCCATCGTTATCACGAGCACCCTCGCAGGCTACGGGTTTGCCAAGTTCACTTTCCGAGGGAATTCCTTCCTCTTCACACTGGTGATCATGGCCATGCTCATGCCCTTCCAAGCCATCCTGATTCCGCTCTTTGTGGAAGTCACCAGATTCGGATGGATTGACTCCATGAAAGGGCTGATCCTTCCTGGCTCCGTCAGCGCATTCGGAATCTTCATGATGCGCCAATTCATGGGCAGTCTGCCCAAAGAACTGATCGAAGCGGCCTTGATTGACGGCTGCTCTCCGCTCCGAGTGTTTCTCCGCGTTGTACTACCCATGGCCAAGTCGTCCATTGCGGCCTTGGGATC
>JAJXSV010000429.1 GCA_021784375.1 Actinomycetes bacterium
TCTCCAGCTGCGTCACGGATGCCGCACCCTGACGGTGTGCCGTACCCAGGCAGTCGGCGCCCGTGTCGCCACCACCGATGATGACCACATGCTTGCCGCCAACGTGGATCGGGGGCTGCGCGTAATCGCCCTGGGTGTAGCGATTGGCCTGCGGCAGGTACTCCATGGCCTGATGCACACCCACCGCGTCACGGCCCGGAATGGGCAGATCGCGAGCCGCAGTGGCACCGACCGTGAGCACCACGGCGTCGTAACGCGCGCGCACATCGGCCGCAGACACATCCTGCCCCACGTCGACACCGGGTCGGAAGCGAACGCCCTCGGCCTCCAGTTGTGCGATGCGACGATCGAGGAAGCGCTTCTCCATCTTGAATTCGGGGATGCCGTAACGCAGCAGGCCGCCGATACGATCCGAGCGCTCGAAAACCGCGACGGTATGGCCCGCACGTGCCAGCTGCTGCGCGGCCGCCAGTCCGGCGGGGCCGGAGCCGATGACGGCAACCGTCTTGCCCGAGAGACGCTCGGGCGGACGCGGCGTGAGCCAGCCTTCCTTGAAGGCACGCTCGACGATCGTCACCTCGATCTGCTTGATGGTCACAGGATCCTGATTGATGCCCAGCACACAGGCCGACTCGCAGGGCGCGGGACACAGGCGACCGGTGAACTCGGGGAAGTTGTTGGTGGCGTGCAGTCGATCGCTCGCCGTCTTCCAGTCGTCCTTCCAGGCCAGGTCGTTCCACTCGGGAATGATGTTGCCGAGCGGGCACTGGCTGTGACAGAAGGGGATGCCGCAGTTCATGCAACGTCCGGCCTGCTTCTGCAGGTGATCAACCGGGAAGTCCTCGTAGACCTCACGCCAGTCCTTCAAGCGCACCGTGACCGGGCGGCGCGACGGAGTCTCGCGTCCCGTGGTGAGGAAACCGCGCGGATCAGCCATGTGTCGCCTCCATGATTGCGGCCAGCTCGTCGCGGCCTTCCAACTTCGCCTTTGCCGACGCCTCGAGCACGCGCTTGTAATCGCGCGGCATGATCTTGCGGAAGCGCGTGACCTCAAGGTCCCAATCCGCAAGCAGCGCCCCGGCCACGGCCGAAGCGGTCTCATCGGCGTGTTCCTGCACAAGCGCGCGCAGCTCACGACGATCGCTCTCGGTGAGCGGCTCCACGTCCACCATCTCGGTGTTCACGCGCGAGCTGGTGAGGTCAAGCACGTACGCGACACCGCCGGACATCCCGGCCGCGATGCTGCGGCCGTGCTTGCCGAGGATGACGGCGCGGCCACCCGTCATGTACTCGAGTGCGTGGTCTCCCACACCCTCCACAACCACGGTGGCACCGGAGTTGCGGACGCAGCAGCGCTCGCCCACCACGCCGCGGACGTGGATGACTCCGCTGGTGGCGCCATAGGCGAGCACATTGCCCGCAATGACGTTCTCCTCGGCCTTGAAACTGGCCGCACGATCGGGACGCACCACGATGCGACCACCCGAGAGACCCTTGCCGACGTAGTCATTGGCGTCGCCTTCAAGACGCAGCGTCATGCCGCGCGGGATGAAGGCACCGAAGGACTGGCCCGCGGACCCGGTGAAGGTGAGGTCGATGGTGCCTTCCGGCAGGCCGGCACCGCCGTACTTGCGCGTGATCTCGGAACCCAACATGGTGCCGACGGTGCGATTCACGTTGCGAATCCTGAGCTGTGCCCGGACCGGCTCGCCGCTTTCCAACGCCGGCTGGGCAATGGCGATGAGTTCGTTGTCGAGCGCCTTGGCCAAACCGTGATCCTGCTCAGTGGTGTGGCGCAGATCGCCGATGGCAGTGGGGCGATGGAAGATGGGGGCCAGGTCCAGCGAGGCTGCCTTCCAGTGCTGCACGGCATCATCGACGTTGAGCAGCTCCACGTGTCCGATGGCCTCTTCGATGGAGCGCAGGCCCAGAGCAGCCAGGTGCTCGCGCACCTCTTCGGCCACGAAACGGAAGAAGTTCTCCACGTGTTCGGGCTTGCCCGTGAAGCGAGCACGCAGTTCGGGATTCTGCGTGGCGACGCCGACCGGGCAGGTGTCGAGATGGCAGACCCGCATCATGATGCAACCACTCACGACCAGCGGAGCGGTGGCGAATCCGAACTCCTCGGCGCCGAGCAGCGCGGCGATGACGACGTCCCGGCCGGTCTTGAGCTGTCCGTCGGTCTGTACCACCACGCGATCGCGCAGGCCATTGAGCAGCAACGTCTGCTGTGCTTCGGCCAGACCCAGTTCCCAGGGGCCTCCCGCATGCTTGAGCGAGGTGAGTGGCGAGGCGCCGGTACCGCCGTCGTGTCCGGAAACCAGGATGACGTCGGCGTGCGCCTTGGCCACGCCCGCTGCCACCGTGCCGACGCCCACTTCCGCCACCAGTTTGACGTGGATGCGGGCGCGCGGGTTGGCGTTCTTCAGGTCGTGGATCAGTTGTGCCAGATCCTCGATGGAGTAGATGTCGTGGTGCGGCGGCGGCGAGATCAATCCCACGCCGGGTGTGGAGTGACGGGTCTTGGCCACCCACGGGTACACCTTGTGGCCGGGCAGCTGGCCGCCCTCGCCGGGCTTGGCGCCCTGCGCCATCTTGATCTGGATGTCGTCGGCATTCACCAGGTATTCGCTGGTCACGCCGAAGCGACCGGAGGCCACCTGCTTGATGGCCGAGCGCTTGGAATCGCCGTTGGACAAAGGAAGGAAAC
>JAJXSV010000430.1 GCA_021784375.1 Actinomycetes bacterium
TCTTCGCCCACGTGACACTCACGCGCAGCGAGCGTTCGCCCATTGCGGCTCTGGTCACGGAGATGCTGGAGGATGTCGGCATCTGAGGGGCCGGGGTGGGTGCCGTGGCAAGTGATCTAGATCACATTTGAATGTCCGGTTCGTCCCATAACCATGGGGACCGTTCGCCGATCTGGGGAAAACCACGTTACTGACGGGTTGCTTTCCACAGGCAAGCCTTGGCACGCTCACGGCCATGTCCCGAGTACTCAGCCCGACCTTCCACACGAAGGCCTGGGCCAGCGCACTGGTGGCGGTCGCGGCCATGGCCGTCACACCGGCCATGGCCAGCGCCGACGAGACGGCTACGGCTACGGCTACGGCTGCGGCAGACGATTTCCGTGCCGCCCTGCTGCACCGCTCGATGACGCTGGAATCCGCCTCGCAGGCCTCCAAGCCAGCGGCCAAGCGGGTTGCCAACTTCACGGCGCGCACCGAGGCGGCAATTCGAGCCACCCGGTCTGCCTCGCTCTTCCGCTGGGGTACGCCGGCCTACGCCAAGTGGTACGCGAAGGCTCACATTGCTTCCCGATACAACTGGGGCAGCAAGCAATTCGGTTGTCTGGTGTCATTGTGGAATCGCGAGAGCCACTGGAACTTCCAATCCACCAACCGCCGCGGCCATGTATTCGGAATCCCGCAGACCAAGGTCAGCAACATCAATGAGTTCGGTATCGGCCTTGCCACCTACATGAAGACTCCGGAACTCCAGGTGCAGATCGGCAGCCGCTACATCAGCTACCGCTACGGCAGTCCCTGCGCAGCGCTTGATCATTCCCATCGGCACGGCTGGTACTAGGTGCGGGCTCGAGGTCTTGCGATTGCCATGACGATCGCAGCGCTCCACAGCGCCGCAGCTCCCGTGTACGCAACCCAGATCGGATCCACCAACACTGACGCTGCCGTGGCCATCCCCGCGCAGGCCCTGCCCTCTCTTGCCGAGCGACTCCAGACCCTGCTGCCAGGTGGCCTGGCACGTGCAGCCCAGACCGCCACGGCGGCCACCGTCGAAGCCGTGGCCGCGACCACCGCGCGTCACATGCAGGAACGTGCCGCTGCTGCACGCCGAGCGGCCCGCGCCCGTCAACTGGCGGCCATCCGACACCTAGCCATGCCCGCCTACGGCCCCATTTCGGTGGGCTTCGGTGCCCGCGGCTTCTGGTCCAATCGCCACACCGGTATCGACATCGCCGCACACTACGGCGACGCTGTGCATTCGGTGGTTGCCGGACGCGTGGTCGCCTCCGCCTATGCCGGCTCCTACGGCAACGTGGTGGTGGTCCGCGGGCACGGCGTAGACATCTGGTACGCGCACCTGTCGAGACGCAGCGTCAAGGTCGGTCAGCATGTCGGCTTTGCGCAAACCCTTGGCAACGTTGGCTGCACCGGTCACTGCACCGGGCCGCACCTGCATCTGGAGGTGCGCAGGAACGGCCTGCCCACAGACCCCACGGCCTTCCTCTGGGGCCGCCACCGCGGTATTGCAGCGCCTGCTCCCGCCTGGGCGCACTTCCGTATCGAGACCGTTGGGCAACTCTGACCGCGGTCGGTTTCCATCAGGCAGCTCGATTGCGTCGTTGACGAAGCGGCGACGCGCTTTCACAATGATTCAATGAGTGCTGTCTCCCGTTTTTACAGTGGGCCCGGCGGGCTGGTCGCAGCCGTCACTGCCGCCTTGGACGCGGCGGGCCTGGATCGCCGAAGCCTGCGGGCGGCCGATCTGGCTCCACTCGATGAGTTCCACATCCGCGGCCGCGCCGCCTCGCTGGAGATTGCGAGGGAGCTGGCCATCACCAAGGACTCCCATGTGCTGGATCTCGGCAGTGGATTGGGGGGTCCTGCCCGAACCCTCGCGGAGCTCATCGGCTGCAGGGTCACCGGCATAGATCTCACGGCGGAATTCTGTGCCCTGGCCACGGTGCTCTCGACGTGGACAGGGTTGGCCGATCGCGTGCAGTTCCACGTCGGGGACGCGACATCCACCGGCCTGCCGGACTTCAGCGTGGATGCGGTGATGACGGTGCATGTGGCGATGAACATCGCGGACAAGCCGGCGTTGTATGCCGAGGCCTTCCGGGTGCTGCGCCCGGGCGGCCGCTTCGTCGTGTACGACGTGCTGCAGGGAGAGGGCGGTGACCTGCACTATCCGGTGCCCTGGGCCGCTGACTCCTCCACCAGTTTTCTTGCCACCACCGCGGAGATGCGCGAGTTGCTGTCCGCAGCCGGATTCCGGATCGTCTCCGAAACCGACTCCTCGGACGAGAGCCTGGAGTGGTTCCAGATGGTGCGGGCCGGCATCGAGCGCGATGGTCCACCGCCGGTGACCTTTGCGACCTTCCTGGGCCAGTCCTTCGGGGCGATGGCAGCCAACCAGGTGTCCAACCTGGCGGAGCGACGGATCCGGACCGTGATGTTCACCTGCTCGCGCAGTTGAGCGCCTGACGAGCTCCCAACGCCAGCCAGCGATACGGGAGCAGTGACCGACGGCGCCAACAGGGGATCAGATGCGGGTGACGCCCACCGCATTCTTGACTGCCGCCGCCACACGCTGGCCGATGTCGTGGTGGAAGACGCTGGGCACGATGTACACCGCACTCAGTTCATTGTCACTCACACAGCCGGCGATGGCATCCGCAGCGGCCAGCAGCGCATCGTCGGTGATCTTGTGGG
>JAJXSV010000431.1 GCA_021784375.1 Actinomycetes bacterium
GGATGCAGACTTCGAGGAGAAGCTCAGCTGGTTGCTGAATGTGCGCGCTCCGGGGGCCGTCATCTTCCTCACCCGTGACCTGGACAAGACCATGGCCGGTGCCTGGTGGGCCAAGGAATCCGAGGAACAGCGGGCGGAATCCCGCGCCGGGCTCGAGGCCTTCGAGCGTCGCGCGCTGGCCTATGCCGCGGCCCATCCCGAGCACAGCGTCCACGTCACCTATGAGGATTTCTGCGCCGATTCCAACGCCGCGCAACGCGTCTGCCGATTGCTGGGAGTGCCGTTCCGTGAGGACGTCTACAAGCAGACCATGGGGGAGCGGTACTCCTATCCCAGCCAGTCCGTCAGTTCTGACGAATAGCCTTGGTCAGCGCCAGGTAGCGCAGTGCAGCCGGTCGCCTGCTGCGTCGTGCCGTCACCTCCATGCCGGCCACGGCCAGCACCAGTGACGCGGTGATCACGATCGGCGTGGGCACGTACCAGAGCTTGAGCCCGGAGGCCAGCAGCAGCACGGCCAGCACCCAGCGCAGGACCGCGTTGGGGAGTTCAGTGGAGTACTTGGCACCGAGGTAGATGCCGGGCAATGCGCCCACGAGCAACCAGCCTGCGAGGTCGAATTGCACGCTGCCGGCCAGCAGGTGACCCAGGGCTGCCGCTCCTACGAGTGGGATGGCCTGCACCAGGTCCGAGCCCACCAGGTCACGGGCGCGCAGACGCGGGTAGAGCAGCATCAGCAGCACGATGATGAGCGAGCCCGAACCCACGGACGTGATACCGACAACGAGGCCACCGAAGAGCCCGATGAGGGCCGTGGGCAGCCGTCGTACCTGCAGTTGCTCTCCTTCCGCCAGATGCGTGCGCCCGCGGCCGATGAAGATGCCCGCCACCATGCCCACCACGGCCAGCAGCAGTGCCCCACCGATCATGAGTTTGAGGCGGTCTGCCAATTGGGGGCCGCTGCCCAGGCGATCGAGAATGAAGGCGCCGGAGAAGGCGGCCGGCACCGAGAAGGGGATGAGCCAACGCATGATCTCCCAGCGGATGGTGCCGGCCTTGTGGTGCACGAAGGCGCCGAGCGGCTTCATGCAGAAGGAGACGAGCAGGTCGCTGCCGACGGCAGCCAGGGGGTTGATCTTGAACAGCAGCACCAGAATCGGAGTCATAAGTACCCCGCCGCCCATGCCGGTCAGGCCCACGGCGAAACCGACGACCGATCCGGCCAGAACGAACTGCAGACTGTGCATGTGGGCATTGTAACCTATTCCTACCGACTCACTAGGAATTGTGGTGCACGTTTGCCGTTCGGGACCTTTGGCTAGCCTTCGCCCATGACCAGACGGCGCCCGCAGTTCCACTTCACTCCGGCGCGCGGCTGGATGAACGATCCGCACGGCATCGTCCATGACGGCGAGTTGTACCACCTCTTCTTCCAGTACTCGCCCCTTGCTACGACCTGGGATGCCGCCATCCAATGGGGCCACGCCGTCTCACACGATCTGGTGCAGTGGCGGGAGTTGGAGCCCGCACTGCTGCCGCTGGCCGATGAGGTGGGATGTTGGTCGGGATCGATCGTCATGGCAGAGCAGCCGACCATGTTCTACACGCGTCCAACGGCGGGGGAGTGGAGCCGTGGCCTGGTGGTAGCAGCAGTGGGCAGCAGCGAGCTCAGCGAATGGACGCGTATCGGCGTGGTCATTGACGGGCCGCCGGCCGACGAGTTCTTCGACTTCCGCGATCCCCAGGTTCGCCGAGATGGCGAGGGTTGGAAACTCACCGTCGGCGCCGGGCAACGCGGTGTCGGTGGCTGTGCATTGCAGTACTCGTCCACGGATCTTCGGCACTGGGTCTATGACGGTGTGCTCGCCTCCCGATCATCGGAAGCAGGCCCTCTGGCCTCGGGCACCGTCTGGGAGTGCCCACAGTTCGTGCAGGTGGATGGCCAGTGGGTGCTGCTCGTGTCAGCGATGGATCAGGCCGCGCTCGCGGAGGTGTTGTATGCCATCGGTGACTATGACGGCCTGACCTTCACTCCCCGCACCTGGGGCCACTTCGGGCACTCGAAGTCCGTATACGCGACAACCACATTTCACGACGCTGAGGGCCAGCCCTGCGTCATGTCCTGGCTTCGCGAATTGCCAGTGGACGAAGGCCAGCCCTGGGCCGGTGAGCAGAGTTTCGTACAACGCATGCATGTGATCGACGATCGTCTGGTGCTGGAGCAGCATCCGAATCTGGAGCCCATCATCACCGCGGCCGAACCCGCATGGCGCTTCACCATCAATCTGGAGGAGGCCTGCAATGGTGGTTTCTGCATCGACGTGGACGATGAGGAGAACGGCTGGTCGCTTGTGCTGGATTGGGATGCTCACACCCTGCATGTGAGCGCGCACGAGGCCGTCACCTATGTGGCGGATCTGCGCAACGATGGTGCCACGGGCCAGCTGGACGTCGTGGTGGACGCGGGGATCGCCGAAGTGACATGGTCCGGTGGCGAAGGCATGTACGTCTTCATGGTGCCGGATGTGGACCCGGATCGGATTGACGTCACTGCCTGGTAGCCCTCTGCTACCAGGGCGGGGTATCGGGTACGACCGCTCGCGGATCGTGCTGATACTGCAGGCCGGATGGCGTTGTGAACCGGCAGGAACCATCGGCGTTGCCGGCCTCGATGTCGTACCCGGCATGCGTCTTCAGCAGGTGGTGT
>JAJXSV010000432.1 GCA_021784375.1 Actinomycetes bacterium
CTCCGGCAATGAGGATTCCGGGTATGCCGATGCCCACCTGCTGGTGGTTGCCGATGGCATGGGTGGCCATGCGGCGGGTGAGCTGGCGAGTGCCGCCGTGGTGGCGGCGGTCTGTGCCGACCCCTGGGATCGGCCCAGCAGTGCCACGGAATACGAGTCATGGGTCCGGGCCAAGGTGGATTCCGCACACCAACGCATTGGTGATCTGGTGATCGAGGATCCCGAACGACGTGGCATGGGCACCACCTTCACCCTGCTCGGCGCCACCGACGAGCACCTCGTGCTGGCACATGTCGGTGACTCCCGCGCCTATCGCCTCCGAGATGGTCGTCTGGAGCAGTTGACGCGGGACCACACCTATGTGCAGATGCTGGTCGACACCGGCAAACTGGCGGCAGAGGAGGCGGCCACCCATCCGCGGCGGAATCTTCTGCTGCGTACGATCGACGGGATCCATGAGTTGGAACTCGACGTGCAGCATTTCGACGGTGAGATCGGTGATCGCTATCTGCTGTGCAGTGACGGCCTGACCGGTGTCGTCAGCGATTCCGCCATCGCGCAGGTGCTCATAGATGGCGACCCCACCTACGCCGTGTCCACTCTTATCGATTTCGCCCTGGCTGCCGGCGCTCCCGACAACGTCTCGGTGATCGTCGCTGATCTGCTCGACACCGAAGAGCAGGAGAACGCCATCTTGATCGGTGCCGCGCGCGATGACGAAGTGCGTGGAGATCTGGGCCAGGTGCCCCTGCCCGTCGACGGCCCTCCTCCGGTGACGCACAGTGCCTTCGGCACCGTGCGTGCACGCTCTCGCTGGTTCCTTGCTGGTGCCGTTGCCGTACTGCTGCTCATGCTCATCGGTGGACGCTGGACCGCATCCCAGTGGTACGTCACGGACATCAACGGACGCGTGGCCCTCTTCCAAGGAGTTCCCCAATCGCTGGGGCCCATTCCATTGTCCCGGCTGGATTCACTCACGGACCTCCAGCTGTCACAGCTGCCGCAATTCGATCGGCAGCAGATCCGCGCCGGTATCACCGCTTCCTCGCGCGCCGATGCGCAGGCCATCATCGATCGCATCGCCCAACTGGTGCGTGCCTGCATCAGCCAACCCCATGTCGCTGGTTGTCCGTGAATCTGCGTCGTCAGGAAGCACGGTTGCTCGCCTTCGCGATCGCCATCGGCTTCCTCGCCTTCATCACCATGCGAGCCAATCTGGACGCTACTGACAGCGTGTCGGTCTGGCGCTTCTCCTTGGTGAGCCTGGTGGCGGTGGTTGCCCATTTCGGTGTGCGCCGCTTCGCTCCACTGGCAGACGCCACGCTCCTGCCCCTTGCCACCTTGCTCAACCTGCTGGGCCTGGTCATGATCTCGCGGCTCGACCTGGCCGACGCAACCCGAGCGGCACGACAAGGGGCACTCCCGACGGCACCCAGCTTCGCCACCCAATCGGCCTGGACGGTTCTCGGCTTCACCCTGCTGCTCACGGTGCTCGTGTTCATCCACGACCACCGGCAACTGCAGCGATACACCTACACATCGATGGCGCTCGGTCTGGCGCTGCTGCTCATGCCACTGCTGCCGATCATCGGCAGCACAGTCAACGGCGCGCGGCTCTGGGTAAGCGTTGGCGATCGCTCCTTCCAACCCGGTGAATTCGCCAAGCTCTGCTTGACCGTGTTCTTTGCCGGCTTCCTGGTGTTGAAGCGCGACTCGCTGGCACTGATTCGGGTGCGCTACCACGGGTTGGGTTGGCCACGTGCGCGCGATCTGGGGCCGCTGTTCGTGAGCTGGTTGCTCTCCGTTGCCATCCTGGTCTTCGAGCGCGATCTGGGGATGTCCTTCCTGTACTTCGGACTCTTCATCGCGCTGCTCTACCTGGCGACCGGACAGCGCACCTGGCTGGCGTTGGGTGCCGTGCTCTTCATGGTGGGCGCGACCGCAGCCTGGGTCTTCTTCGCCCATGTGCAGGAACGGGTAGCCATATGGTGGGATCCCTTCGGGCACGCCGAATCCCAGGGCTACCAGGTGGTGCAGAGCCTCTACGGCCTGGCTACCGGTGGGCTCTTCGGCACCGGCCTGGGTTCCGGCTTCCCCTATCTGGTGCCCTTTGCCAAGTCGGACTTCATCCTCTCCGCCTTCGGTGAGGAATTGGGCTTCGTCGGGCTCTCCGCCATGCTCATGCTGTACGTCGTCATCGTGCAACGCGGCCTGCTCATCGCCACTCGCGTACGAGACAGCTTCGGTCAATTGCTCGCGTCCGGCCTGGCGGTCGTGCTGGGCTTGCAGACGCTCATCGTGGCCGGAGGAGTGACGCGACTCATTCCTCTCACCGGCCTCACCACGCCCTTCCTCAGCGCCGGCGGCTCCTCGTTGGTCGCCAATTGGATTGCGGTAGGACTGCTGCTGCGCATTTCCGATACCGCCAATCGCATGCGTGTGGAGGGTTGATGCGGCAGTTCCGGCGCATTGGCGCAGCACTCGCATTGTTTCTCGTCGCCTTGTTGGCAAATCTCACGTGGCTGCAGGTGATCGATGCCGACAGCCTGCGGGCGCAGAGCGGCAACACGCGGACTCTGCTCGAGCAGTACAACCGCGCCCGCGGACCCATCATCGTCAATGCCGAATCCATCGCCACCTCATCACGGTCGGCGAGTGACGGCTTCTACCAACGCTCATACACGGCAGGCCCGCTCTATG
>JAJXSV010000433.1 GCA_021784375.1 Actinomycetes bacterium
TGCGTTGCGTCGAGTACGCACGCCGCTTCGATCTTCCCATCCACGTCCGTTCCTCCTTCTCGCAGAAGGAAGGAACGTGGGTAACCAAGGAACGCCCAATAGGAGACAACATGGAACAACCGATCATCGCTGGCATTGCGCACGACCGCAGTGAAGCCAAGGTCACCGTCGTCGGTGTTCCGGATCGCCCGGGCAACGCGGCTGCCATCTTCCAGGCCCTCGCCGACGCGCAGATCAACATCGACATGATCGTGCAGAACGTGTCCGCCGCCGCCACCGGCGTCACGGACATCTCCTTCACGTTGCCCAAGAGCGAAGGCCAGAACGCCACCAATGCGCTGACCCGCATCCAGAAGGAGGTGGGCTTCGACTCACTGCAGTTCGATGACAGCGTGGGCAAGATCTCGCTCATCGGCGCCGGCATGCGTTCGCACCCCGGCGTTTCCGCCACCTTCTTTGCAGCGCTCGCCGAAGCCGGCATCAATGTGGAGATGATCTCCACCTCGGAGATCCGCCTTTCCGTGATCGTGCGCGCTGATGAACTCGACAACGCCGTACGAGTGCTGCACACCGCATTCGAACTCGACGCCGACCAGATCGAAGCCGTTGTCTACGGCGGAACAGGACGCTGACCATGTCTCTTCCCACAGTCGCCGTTGTCGGCGCCACCGGTCAGGTCGGTGGCGTGATGCTGCGCATCCTCGAGGAGCGCAATTTCCCCGTTGGCTCACTTCGCCTCTTCGCCTCGTCGCGTTCCGCGGGCAGCACGCTGCGCTTCCGCGGCGACACCATCGTGGTGGAGGACGCGGCTACCGCTGACCTCGCGGGCATCGACATCGCGCTCTTCTCGGCGGGTGCCTCCACCTCCAAGGCACTCGCGCCCAAGTTCGCGGCCGCCGGTGCCGTCGTCATCGACAACTCCTCGGGCTGGCGCATGGATCCCGAGGTCCCGCTGGTTGTCAGCGAAGTGAATTCGGAGGCCATCAAGCAGCGTCCCAAGGGCATCATCGCCAACCCCAACTGCACCACCATGGCGGCCATGCCCGTGCTGCGTCCGCTGCACGAGGAGGCGGGACTGGTGAAGCTGATCGTCTCGTCATACCAAGCGGTTTCCGGTTCCGGCCTGGCCGGTGTCAACGAGCTCGAAGGTCAGGTGCGCGGTTCCATGAATCAGGACGTCGCCGCCCTCGCGCACGACGGTGCCGCCGTGTCCATTCCGGCACCCAGGAAGTACGTCGCTCCTATCGCCTTCAACGTGGTGGCCTTCGCCGGCAACCTCGTCGATGACGGCTCCTTCGAAACCGACGAGGAGCAGAAGCTGCGCAACGAATCGCGCAAGATCCTCGGCATCCCCGAGCTGCGTGTGAGTGGTACCTGCGTGCGCGTGCCCGTCTTCACCGGTCACTCGCTCTCCATCAATGCAGAGTTCGCCAGCGAGATCACGCCCGAGCGCGCGGCCAAGCTGCTCGCCGATGCACCGGGTGTGCTCGTCGTCGATGTGCCCACTCCGCTGATGGCGGCGGGCAACGATCCTTCGTACGTCGGCCGCATCCGTCAGGACCAGTCGGTGGAGGGCAACCGGGGCCTGGCGCTCTTCATCAGCAACGACAACCTGCGCAAGGGTGCGGCCCTCAACGCGGTGCAGATCGCCGAACTGGTCGCCGAGGAACTTGCCGGCTGAGGTTCACTCGCAACGGCGGTTGTTCACAAGCGGCCCGTTTCTCGGGCCAACAGTGAACAGCCGCCGTTGCTGTTCTCGAGCTGTTCGCGTTTCGCCCGCCTTGCCGGCCATTCCTGAACCACCGTCGCACGTGCTTGGATCGGCACATGCTCACCGTTGAGTGCGTCACCATCGACTGCCGCAACCCTGCACTGCTCGCGGATTTCTGGGCCGAACTCCTGGATTGGGAGATCACGCAGCAGTCTGATGACGAAGCGGTGCTGGAGCCGCGCAACCGGGAACTGGTGATCTCCCCCGTGCTCTTGTTCCTCAAGGCGCCGGACGGGAAGGTCGCCAAGAATCGCCTGCACTTCGATCTGCGGCCCGACAACCAGGCGCTCGAGGTGGCGCGGGCCGAGGCGCTGGGGGCCAAGCAGATCGAGATCGGTCAGAGTGCGGATCCCGCCACCAC
The DNA here is from genome assembly GCA_021784375.1 of Actinomycetes bacterium. The sequence goes on from JAJXSV010000433.1 coordinate 2,133, forward strand.
CTGGGTGGTCATGGCCGACCCCGAGGGCAACGAGTTCTGCATCCTGCGCGCCCTCTGATCAGGGCCGGGCACCGATCTGCTGTGCCAACAGTTCCGGGTCGGCGCTGGGCAAGGAGCAGGTGTTGTGCCGGCACACCATGGCCGTTCCCTGCGGGCCATCTGGGCTGCGCCGCACAACCGCGCCGGGGGCGGTGGCTCGGAAGGCCAGCGCTGTGAGGACCGGTGATTCGGGCGTGTGCAAGGTGATCTCCGCCGGTCCGTCCAGCACGGCACTGCACGCGGCCAGCGCCCAGCCCGCTGCACGTGGTGCGGTGGTGGCGATCTGGGCCAGCGGAGCCAGGGCACGCAGCGCCTGCTCCCGGTGCGCGGTCGAGGCCGTGAGGGCGCTGTAGGTGAGCAAGGCCTGCGCCGCCGCCGACCAGCCCGAGGGCTCGGCGTTGTCGCCCATTTCGCGAGGTCGCACAATGAGAGCGGCGCCGTCCGAGGGTGTGCTGTGGAAGCCGCCGTCCTCGGCCACGAAGCGCTCGAGCACGGCGTCGAGCAGCTGTCCGGCTTGCGTGATCCA
>JAJXSV010000434.1 GCA_021784375.1 Actinomycetes bacterium
TCATCCAGCCCGCCCAGGCCATCGGCTTTCTCGCCGGCGCCCTGCTGGCGGCACGCATCCGGCCGCAACGTCCGCTCGTCTACTGCCTGCTGGTGTCCGTGGTGATCCCCACCTACATGCTCGCCATGTCCGTGCCCTTCGCGGTGCCGGCCTTGGCCTTCTTCGCCTTCCTGCTCGGGGTCTGCTTCGACCAGTGGGGCGTCATGTGGGGCACCGCTATGCAGACGCACATCCCACGCGAGGCGCTGTCGCGCGCTTCCGCCTTCGATGCCATGGGCTCGTTGCTGTTCGGGCCGGTGGGCCTGGCGGTGGCGGGGCCGGTGATTGCCGCATTCGGGCTGCGGCCCTTGTTCGTGGGGGCGGCGGCGCTCACCACTGTGCTGCTGGTGCTGCCCCTGTTGGAGCCGGAAGTTCGCAATCTGCGCTGGATCGACGCCGGGACCGAGCCCGTCGCCTGAGGCCTCAGGGCACGCGGATGCTGTCGAGCGCGCCCAACAGGAACTTCATGACGGCCTTGCGCGCCACTTCCCCGTCTATGCCGTCGGCGAGCAGCTTCTCGTATTCGTTGATGCTGGCGGCTGCGGCGGCCACTGCCACGCGCACATGTGGATCGTCGACGGAGCGTCCGAGCTGCTCGGCCAGGGCTTTGGAGCCGAGGGCCATGGCCTTCTCCATCTCGACTGAGTGCAGCCCGCGCAGCCCCGGATTCACGGCGAACATGCGCACGCGCTTGGCGCGGAGCGCGGGATCGGTGGCTTCGTCCTCCAGGCGCAGCCATTGCTCGAAGGTTCCGGCCAGTGGTGCGCCGCGCTTACGCGTCCGCAACAGGCTGACGATGCGCGAGGCGCTGGCGTTGGCCCCGTGCATCACGATGTCGAGCTTGGTTCCGAAATAGCCGAGCACGGTTCGCGGGGAGACCTCGGCCGCTTCCGCGATGTCGTTGATGGTGGTGCCGTCGAACCCGCGCTCGGTGAAGAGCTGCAGCGCCGCGTCTTCGATGGCGGCGCGGCGGCGGGCCTTGGAGCGTTCGCGCAGGGAGTCCTCGGTCACAAGGTGAACATACAGTAAACTGCAGATTTGCAGTCAACTGCAGATTTGTGGGTATGCTGCCGTTCTCGACGAAAGGCATTCCCATGGCTCGGCTCCTCCACCGGTTGGGTGCGGTGGCATTCCGCAGGCGCATCGCATTCGCCCTCATCTGGCTCCTGCTGCTGGTTGGCGCCGGTGTCGGGGCCAAGACCCTGGGCGGCACGCTTAGCAACACCATGTCGATCCCCGGTCAGGAGTCGACGGTGGCGCTTGATCTCATGGGCCAGAGCTTCGGCGCAGGTGCCAACGGCGCCACCGCCCAGGTGACCTTCGAGACCACCGGTGCTGTGACGGATCCCGCCAATGCCGCCGCCATCACCAAGGCGGTTGCGGCCCTGGGACAGCTGCCTGGTGTGATCGCCGCCAGCAACCCGCTCGATCCCGCGGCACCGAGCGTTTCCCGCGACCGCAGGGCCGCCATCAGCACGGTGCACTATGCCGTTTCCGGTGACGCGGTTCCGCTCGCGCAGAAGACCGCACTGGTTGATGCCGTGGCTTCCTTCGGCACCCCTTCATTGCAGGTTGCCGTCACCGGTCAGGCCTCGGAGAACCGGGTGCCCAGCGTGGCCGGGCCGCGCGAGATGTTGGGCCTCGTGGTCGCTGTCATCGTGCTGCTCATCACCTACGGCTCGCTGGCCGCAGCCGGCATGAATCTGCTGACTGCGGTGGTCGGCGTGGGCTTGGGCTCCATGGGCACCATGATCGCGTCGGGCTTCATCGACCTGCAGTCGACCACTCCCATCCTCGGCCTCATGCTGGGTCTGGCAGTAGGCATCGACTACGCCCTCTTCATCTTCGCCCGCTTCCGCCATGAACTCCGCATCGGCAACCAACCCGGGGAAGCCGCAGCCATGGCCGTCGGCACTGCGGGTTCCGCGGTCCTCACTGCCGGTCTCACTGTGGTGATTGCGCTCTCCGGCCTCTTCGTCGCCGGCCTGCCCTTCCTGACCGAAATGGGTCTGGCCGCGGCGGGCACCGTCGTCATCGCCGTGCTCTCGGCGCTCACCTTGGTGCCCGCAGTGCTGGGCTTCATGGGCTACCGCGCGCTTCCGCGCCGCGAACGGACGGCCGCCATGGAGCGCGCTGCCCGGCAGGTCCACGACGAACACGTGGATGAGCCGGTGGCACGCGGCTTCATCGCGGGTTGGGCCGGGCTGACGACCAGACGCGGCTGGGTCACGCTCGTGGCCGCTGCGCTGGTCCTGGGCACCCTGTCCATCCCCGTGCTCTCCATGCGCACCACCTTGGCGCAGGAGTCCGCTCCCGGCACCACGCAGGCCCAGGCGGACGCGGTCATCGCCCGACACTTCGGCCCCGGCCTGGCCGGGCCACTCATCGTGCTTATCGATGGTGCAGGCGCAGTGGATCGCGCGTCGATCATCGCCCACGACTCAACCACGCTGGCTGATGTCCTGTACGTCATGCCGCCGACGCCGGCGCCCAGCGGTACCGCCGCCTTTGTCACCATCATCCCCAGGTCGGGACCCAGTGAGCAGTCAACCGTGGACCTGGTGAACACTCTGCGTCAGCGTTTCCAGACACCCGATGGTCCCAAGGTGTACGTCACCGGTACCACCGCCGTCAGCGTGGACGTCACTCAGTC